>CAIQDA010000217.1 GCA_903870415.1 uncultured delta proteobacterium | reverse complement strand
CTCGATCCGAAGGCGCCAGAGAATCAGGCTCTCGTCGCCTGGATTGAAGGTTCACGTGCCGGCGCTCCGACGCGTGTGCTGGAGGACGCAGTAGTCCGCCTCACCCGCGCCCTCGAAGCCTCCGACGTTCTCGAAAAGGCGCTCTTTTGGCGGGGGTCGCTTTTCAAGAAGCTTGGGCGCGCCGCGGAGTCCGTGGCCGACTTCAAACGCGCGTTCGACTTGAATCCGCACAATATCGACGCGGCTCGCGAAGTGCGGCTCTACAATATGCGCCAAAGCAAAGACGATCCGCTCGGCGGCGCGGTGCCTTCGTCGAACGCGTCGACCAATCTTTTGCGCCGTCTTTTGAAAAAGTAGATCGAGCGTTAGCGGGGTTTACGCTCGATGCTGGGATGCGGCGCCCTCTACTGTGCATGTTCGAAATTCTCGGTATTTACCGCATTATCCGGACAACGCCGGTCTCGCTAACTCTTCGGGAATCGCGGAAACTCCGAGTGTGCCCCGCCCGCGCCTTCCGCCACTTCCACCAGCCCAACGCCCATTCACGGCAACCGATGCCCAGCGCGTGCTGGCCTCAACGGTGCGAGCACGCCGCAAAGCGCTCGGCTTCGGTGTCGAGCAGGCCGCGGGGCGCATGGATCTCGAGGCTCGGCAGCTCCGGCGCATCGAAAAGGGCGAAGCAAATCTGACGTTCGACTCGCTGCTTCGCCTCGCGGCAGGTCTCGACATTCGCGCATCGGAGCTGCTTCGAACCGTTGAATCTGCGCTCGCGGCCGACGCCCCGCCTGTCGAGGCACGGGGTCGGGGCCGTGTGGTGCCCGTTCACCGCGCGCCGCCTGCGACGAGCGAGAACGAACGCCAAGCCATCCACGAACGGGTTGGCGCGGAGGTGGCGCGACGGCGCACGCTTCTGCGGCGAACCCAACGTGAGTTGGCGCAGCTCGCGGGCGTTTCGCTTTCGGCCGTACAAAGTGTGGAGCGAGCCCGCCATGCGCCGACCACGCTCACGCTCGAAGCCCTCGCAGAGGCGCTTCGTTGCCATGTGAGCGACCTGTTGCCACGGGACCGCAAGCCCCGTGGTGAGTCTGCGTAGTCGCCTTCGCCGCGGAACGAATACGAACGGTCGCTAGCGCTTCTTGACCTTCTTCGCGGCCTTGCGAAGAGCCTTCGACGCCTTCGGCCCCACCGACGGCTTGCCCACTTTGGCGGGCTTGCCGCCTTTGCCGCCTTTGCCGCCATTGCCGCCATTGCTTGGCTTGCCTTGCTTCGCCGATGCAGCCGGAGCGGCGCCTCGTGAAGTTGTGCGGTCACCGTGACGTTTTGATCCGTCGGCAGAAGGGCGTCCGCGGCTTTCGGCGCGATCGGCGGCACGCGCGTTCGTGCGTTTCGCCGAGCGAAGGCGGTAGGCCGCGAGAGCTCCGTCGTCGTTGCCGTGGGCCCGTGAAAGCGTGCCGAGGCGCGTGCCGAGAAGCTGCCTGCGCACGAGCGACACATCGTCGAGACGTACGGCCACGCGATCGCCCATGGTGATGCGGTCGCCACTTCGCAGCCCGACAATGGCGAGACCTTCGTCGTCGCACGCGTAGCTATCGGAGCCGAGGGAATCGATGCGCAAGAGGATGTCGACAAAGGGTGCGTCGAGGGTGACGTAAGCCCCGGTGGGCGTGCACGACGACACGGTGCCCTCGAAGCGCTCTCCTACGCGTTCGCGCATGACCCACGCCCTGTAAACGTCGACGGTGCCGCGCTCGACTTCCATCGACGCCCGCTCCATCGTCGAGGCCTGGCTCGCCGCAAGTCCGAGCTTCGCGTTGTCGAGAACCTCTTTGGCGTTTCCCTCGATAATTGCCTGGACTGCGCGATGCACGCAGAGGTCGGGGTAGCGCCGAATCGGGCTTGTAAAGTGCACGTATGCCGGAGCAGCGAGCCCGAAGTGACCGCCGTTGTTGGTCTCGTAAATCGCCTGCTTCATCGAACGAAGCAGGAGCATCGAGAGCACGGCGCCAAAGGGCTCGTTTGCGTACTTGCGAAGCAGCGCGGAGACCTTCTTTGGGTCCGCAGCGTCGTCTTCCGCAAATGGAACGCCCATCGTTTCGCAGAAGTGAGTGAAGCGCTCGAGCTTCTTGGGGTCGGGGCTTCCGTGGTTACGGAAGATGGCCGGCAACTCACGGTTCAAAATTTCGTGAGCGACGCACTCGTTGGCGAGGAGCATCAGTTCCTCGACGAGTTGGTAGGTCTTGCGAATTCCCTCAGAAGACGCGCGACGAACGATGTCGACGGGCTCTCGCAGCGAGGCGTCGAAGACGACCTTAGGCTCGGGAAGTTCGAAGTCGAGGGCTCCGCGGTCCATGCGCTTTACACGGAGTTTGCGCGTGAGCTCGAACGCGATCTGAAGTGCCGGAAGGTGCGCACCCGCATCGCCGAGGTCGTCGCCGGTGGACGGCTCGAGCCCAAGCGCGCGCGCGGCTTGCCCATACGTGAGCAGCGCGTGGCTCTTCATCGTGGCGCGAAAAAGTCGAACCTTCTCGATGGTTCCGTGGCCGTCGAGGTCGACCTCCACGCCTTGGCAGAGGCGCTGTTTGCGCGGAAGGAGCGAACACAGGTTCGACGACAACACGCGCGGGAGCATCGGAATGGCGCGCGTTGGCAGGTAAACGGTGCAGCCGCGCTGCGAGGCGTCGCGATCGATTGCCGTACCTGGGCGCACGAAGGCGCTCACGTCGGCGATGGCGACAAACACTTTGTATCCACCGCCCTCGCGGGCCTCGACGTGGACCGCGTCGTCGTGGTCGCGAGCGTCTTCGGGATCGATCGCGATGAAGGGCACGTGCTCAAGGTTTTCGCGACCTGCGAGAAGCTCCGGTGGAACCTCTTCGCCGTAGGCCTCGGCCTCTGCAAGCACGTCGTCCGGCGGTACTTCTTCGATGCCCGCCACGAGCAGGAGCTTGCGCGATTCGCCTTCAAGCGTTCCTGGGCGTCCGAGCGTGGCGATGAGCTCGCCTTCAGGGTTTTCGTCCGAAAGCACGGGCCAGCGCGTGATGGCGACCACGACGAGATCGCCGTCGACTCCGGAGTTTCCTCGCGACGAGTCGCTGTCAACGCTGCTCGTGAGCACGATGGGTCCACGAACACGCGGGTCATCGGGTTCGACGAAGCGAGCGGCGCCGCGTGCGCGCAAGATGCCTGCCACGCGGGCACGGGCGCGACTGACGATCTCGACGATGGCTCCTTCGAGGCCCTTCGCGGTCTCACGACGAATGGCGACCTTCACGCGGTCGCCGTGCATCGCGCCGTTCAGCGCGTCGGGCGGAAGGAAGATGCCGCGACCCTTGTCGTCGTTGACGAAGCCGAAGCCGCGCGCGTTCATGTTGAGCACGGCCTCGAGCGTTTCTTCACGCGGGCGCTCACGCCGAAGCTTCACGCGCTGTCCGGGGCGTCGCGACAACAGCCCGTCGAGGACGAGCTCGTCGACGAGCAACTCCACCGAGGGGACGTCGTAGGGCTTCAGCCCCAGCGCGGAGGCCAGCTCCCGAAGGTGCCAGGCGCGGTCGTCAGATTCGAGAACGGAGAGGAGGGTGTCGCGCGAGGGCAGGCGGGCTTTCGTCATGTGTGTTGGGCGTGTCAGCCCATGGTCGGAGTGCTAGCCGAAGGACCTGAAAAGAACGAGGAAACAGGTGCGACGAACACTCTTCTTCCTGGCCGCGGCCTGCGTCATCGCGCTCGCCACCGCCGCATGCCGACCGGTGCGAGGCACTCGTCCGCTCCAACGATGCGAGGCACGGTGTGCACGCGAGGCCTCGTCGTGTGACGAAGATGCGTGCGCGCGCGGGTGCGCCGTGACGGTCGATCGCGAGGTTGAAGGGGCGAGCTCCGCGGTCTTCCGATGCGTGACGGCCGCGAAAGACTGCAGCGAGCGCGCGTTCGCCAAGTGTGGCGCACGCCAAGGAATTCACGCGGACGGCGGGCCGCCCATTCCCGCATCCATTCCCGACGACGACTGACTTCACGCTCGCGCCAGCCGCGCGTGAGACTTCTGCAAAGGTTCACGATTCATGACGCCTCTTCGCATCATCGACGACCGCAAGCGCCCCCTCGACATCTTCGGGACACCGCGGCGCATCGTGTCGCTCTTGCCGAGTGAGACCGACAACGTGCGCGCGCTCGGGTGCCTCGAGCGCCTCGTCGGACGAACGGACTACTGCCTTCCCGTTGGTCCCGAGGTCGCGCACATCGCATCGGTCGGCGGAACGAAGGACTTCGACGTCGAAGCCATCGTCGCGCTCGCACCGGACCTCATCTTGGCGAACCAAGAGGAGAACAATCGCAAGGGCATCGAGGAGCTGTGCCGCAGGGGATTCCCGGTCTTCATCTCGTTTCCATGCACGGTGGATGCGGCCATTGCGCACCTGGCCCGTCTCGCGCGCATGCTGCGGGTCGAAGGAGTTCCGGCGGTCAAAGACCTCGTGCGACGCGGCTACGCGACGATGGAAAGCGTGCATCCTGCATCAAACCCCGTTCGCGTCTTCGTGCCCATTTGGGCCGACCCGCTCATGACCGCCGACGGGCGAACCTACTTGTCGTCGGTGCTGGCGGCGGCCGGGGCGATCAACGTGTTTCACGATCGCCCGAGGCTCTACCCGCTTGCGGCGGACCTCGGACGAGCGGCGGCGCTTCCTGCAGACTCGGTGGTGGAACGCGATACGCGGTACCCACGCATCACCGTCGACGAGGTCATCGCGCTCGATCCGGAACTCATGCTCTTTCCCGACGAGCCGCACCCGTTCACCGAGGCGGACGTGGAGCCGTTTCGCGCGTTGCCTGTCACCGCCGCGCGCACGAAGCAACTGCACATGGTGCGAGGGAGCGACTTGCTGTGGCAGGGAGCTCGAACCGTGGACGGCGTCGAGCGCGTGAAGGCGTACGTGAGTCACGCGCGACAAGCCCGCCAGTAGGCGACGACCTCGTCAAAAGAAACGGGGCCCAACTGCGTGGACCACGTATGCGTTCAACGATGCATGTGGAATGCAGTCAGTTCGGATCTTCGCTTCCGCGGTCGGGGAACGAGAGGCCGAGCATTTTGTGGAGCTGTTCGTCGAGCACGAGGCTCGTGTCGGCGCCGATGGAGTTCGTCTCGCCGTAAGGAGGCTCCGTGTTGCCGTACGTGTACGGCGGGGCTTCGTCCCATTGGGTCTTTGGAATGATGTAGCCAATGGCGTCGTTCGACAGCCCGAGGAAAAACTGCGTGCCGCCTTGGCGAACGATCTGCCGCCACGGCGTCGCGAGTCTGCGTGCCTTCGGGTAGTCGGCGCCCGCGGGAATCTCGACGCCTCCGTTGGCGATCTCGGGATAAAGCTCGCCCGGAATCACGAGGATCGACGCGTCCCCGATCTCGAGCAGGTGCATCTCGGTCGTGATGTACGGCACGCCCAGGTGGCGCGCGAAATCGCGACGGATGATCTTCAACACTTGAGCCGCGAGGACGAGTTTCTGGTTCGTCGCGGGAACCTCAAAGCGCCGTGAACGCCGATGCCACGCGCCTTGCCCAGCCCACGCGACAGTGGAGGCCTTCGAGGCGTCGATGACGGCTCCGGCCACGCCATAGCCGACGGCGCGCGCCTTCTCGAAGCTCGGCGTTTCAATCTCTTCGTGGGTGAAGTGGTCGGTGACCTTGAGGCTTCCACGTGGGCAAAGCAGGCCGCCGATGGCGCCGTTGATGAAGACCGTGATGCCGCCGAGGCCGTCCATCTTCTTCACCCCGTCGTAGGTGATGTCGGTGTCGATTCCGCTCCGCAAGTAGTGAGGGAAGTCCGCGGTGATGGCCATGTTGTCGCCCCACACGGACTCCACGTGGTTTGACCAATTGACGATGCGGCCCAGCTGCTGCTTCGAGGTCACGTCTCGAAATTCGAGAAGGTGAACGTCCGGATCGAGCACCTCGGGGTTGCGTGTATCCTGCACATACCCGCCAAGGTCGCCCTGCGGAATCGTCAGTGCGCGCATCTCAGCGGCCGCCAGTTTCGACACGGCCTCGGTCACCGCATCGATGACCGCTTGGTGGACCGCGGCCAT
>CAIQDA010000216.1 GCA_903870415.1 uncultured delta proteobacterium | reverse complement strand
TTGCCCACGTGACCTAACCCACGTGACTTTCGCTCAGCTGTCAGCACCGGTTGCCCGTGTGCCCGCTTTACGAATGTATGGTTCAGTTTTCAGAGACCGAGGGCTTCACCGCTTTCGCTGGTGCGCCGTCGAGGGAGGCTGTTGGTAGGCCCGCTTCGCTCCCGGGTCAAACTCATTCTTTACTCCGGCAGCTCTTTTTGCCGGCTCACTTCTGCGACAGGACGTTTTGCAGGGTTTCCTTCGCGTCGCTCGCGATGGCCGCTTGCCGCCCCTGCCGCGCTGCCTCGAGAGTCTTACGCGCGCGCTCCGCTATCGCAGCTTCCGCGAGGCCTTTTTGGGCTTCGGCAGCTGTTGCGATGCGCGCAGCGAGCCACTCCGTCGCCATCAGCACATGGGCACCATACGGCGTCTGCACGACGTGGCTTCGTGGGCTGTCTTTCGTCAAGTTTACGGCTGCGTCTGCGAACGCTCGCTCAAGGGTTAGGCCCTCGACGGTTCGACCCTGATTGCCGATGTGGTCGATTCGCTCCACCACCACGTCTCGCCCGGCCTCGTGCGCGAGTTGCTCGAAGCTTTTCGCGTCGCTCGTCTGCGCAATTCGAAGGGCGAAACCCGCGGCTCGCTCCGTTGCGTCTGGAGACGCAGGAAACAGCGCATGGATGACGGAGACAATTGCCCCCGTGTTGAATCGCGGCCACTCGCGCTCAGCGCTCGCTTCGACTTCCTCGCCCGTCGCTGGGCCAAGCTTGGCCGCCTCTGCGGTCGCACGCGCGACAAGCGCTCTCGCGAGAGCGTTTCGATCGGACGCGCGACGAACTCGCTCCGGCGCTGCCTCTGTGAGCAGTTCCTCGATCTGTTCACGGCATCGCGCCGCATTCGCCGCCGCTCCCGAACATGCCGACTCACGAACGTCTTCGACACGTTGCACGGCCGCGCGCTCGCTCCCGCACGCCCACACGAGGAGCGCTCCGTACGCTGCAGCTCGCATCGCTTTCACGTCGTTCAGCCTTCGCTCACCCACGGCGTCGACGCCTTCGACCGGAGTCGACTCTCGGGCACGAGCGTTCCTTCACGCTGTTCTTCGCGCTCGTCTGCCACCGCAAGCCCCATCGTCTTCCAGAGCCCCGAGTCGAGCAATTGCGACGGCTTCACGTTGCGCAGCGCCGCGAGCATGATCTGCTTCGTTCCAGGAGTTTCGCGCTCGAGATCGTCGATGAGCCGGCCCATGCGTTTGCGCTGCAAGTTCTCTTGCGAGCCGCAGAGGTCGCACGGAAGAATCGGAAACTCCTTCAGCTCAGAGAAGCGCCGAATCTCGTCCTCCGCACAGAACACGAGCGGGCGAATCACAACGTTCTTCCCGTCGTCTGCGAGAAGCTTCGGCGGCATCGCACCGAGCTTGCCCGCGAAGAGCAGATTCAAGAGGAGCGTTTGGAGCACGTCGTCACGGTGATGCCCGAGGGCGATCTTCGTGCATCCGAGCTCTTGGGCGAGGCTGTAGAGAATCCCACGTCGCAGTCGCGAGCAGAGCGAACAGAAGGTTTTTCCTTCGGGAATCTTTTCGGTGACAATCTTGTAGGTGTCTTCGCGCACCATGCGAAACGGGTAGCCCTCGCGCTCCATGTAGTCTGCAAGGAGATGGCCCGGGTAGCCTGGGTGCCCCTGATCGATGTTCACGACCTCGATCTCGAAGTTCACAGGCGCTTTTCGCTGAAACAGGCGCAACAAGTACGCCATCGTGTAGCTGTCCTTGCCGCCGCTCACGGCGACGAGAATCCGGTCTCCCTCGCTGATCATCGAGAAGTCGCCGAGGGCACGCCCCATGGCGCGACTGAGCTTGCGTTCGAGGACTTCGGATTCGGACTGCATCCTTCGCCCGCTAGCATATCGCCACGCTCGCGCGCCTCACGGGATTCCCGCTTCCCGTCCCTCGATCGCGAATGCGCAATAAAAAACGGAGCGCCTAAACGCTCCGTTCTTCACCCTTTGCAGGAAACGCGAACCTCAGTCCGCCGCCTGCTCGATGAGCGCGAGGAAGGTCAGAATGCCATGGCCGGTCGCGCCCTTTGGCGACCAACCCGCCGCCTTGTCGGCGAACGCCGGGCCCGCGATGTCCACGTGAATCCAGTGCTTTTGGTCACCGATGAACTCGCGAAGGAAGAGCGCTGCGGTGATCGATCCGCCCATGCGATCGCCCGCCTGCTTGACGTCGGCCACGTCGCTCTTCACTTGGTCGCGAAGGTCTTCGAGGAGCGGCATGCGCCACATGTTTTCGCCCGCTGCATCGACGGCCTTTTGGAACGCCGCGCCAGCTTCTTCGGTGTTTGCGTAGAAGGCGCTGCAGTTCGCTCCGAGCGCCACGAGGCATGCGCCCGTGAGCGTTGCGTTGTCGATGAGCAAGTCCGGGTTCAGCGCACGCCCATAGGCCAGCGCGTCGGCAAGGAGCAGGCGCCCCTCGGCGTCCGTGTTGACAATCTCCACGGTCTTGCCGTCGAGCGAACCCCAAATGTCGCCTGGGCGATACGCCTTCGCGTCGGGCATGTTCTCCGCGAGCGGAGCAATCGCATGCACCTCGACCTCGGGCTCGAGCGCCGCAAGAGCCTCCATGAGGCCGATGAGGTTGCCCGCTCCGGACATGTCGGACTTCATGTCACCCATGCCTGGCGCCGGTTTGATGCTGATGCCGCCGCTGTCGAAGGTGATGCCCTTGCCGATGATGACGATCTTTTTCTTCGCCTTCTTCTCGGGGGAATACGTCATATGCACGAAGCGTGGTTCGTGTGCACTCCCCTGCCCGACGGCCTGAATCAGCTTCATGCCGCGGCGCTGGATTTCCTTGAAGTCGAGGACCTTGCAGTCAAGGCCGTTCTCTTTGCAGAGCTTCACCGCGATGTCGGCGTACGACTCGGGAAAAAGCACGTTCGGTGGCTCGTTGCCCAGTTCGCGCGTGTGGTTGATTGCCGCGCCGATCTTCTGACCGAGCTCGAGCTGCTTCTTCCATTCGGCGCTTGGCTTCGACGCCGGGATGACGATGACCTTCTCGAGTGCCGTCTTCGGCTGGCGGTCGCCGGTGAAGTACTTCGTGAACCGGTAGACGCCGAGTTCGAGGCCTTCGCCGATGGTGCGGCTGGCCTTGTCGAGACACTCGGGCAGTGCAATCGCCAGTGCCGACGCCTTGTTCGCTTGCGCAGAGCGCGCGGCCTTCGCAGCGAAGGTTCGGATGGCGTCAACCTTCAACGACTCAACGTCACCGAGGCCATAGAGCACGACGGAGTCGGCTTCGAGACGTCCAAGGGTTTGCACTTCGACCGATTGGCCGCGCTTTCCCGTGAACTCCTCCTTGGCGATCGCCTTTGCAATCGCTCCGTCGAGGGCGGCATCCAGCGCAGCCACCGCAGGGCCGAAGTCGCCCTTCTTTCCCGACGCCACCACGCCCACGGCGAGGACATCGGCGGACACTTCGTTCGGGGCTGCATGCTTGGACTGAATCTTCAACGATGCCATCGATCGGGTTCCTCTTGAGAAGGGGGCGCGGTCTCCGAAGTCGGAGACTCAAGCTCGGCGCGCGATGCTGCCGAGATGCCTTCCCTTTCGCAAGCACGACCGTGCGAAAGTCAGCGAGGCTTTTTCGCGTGACTTCCACGTCGACCACGCCTCGTGGCTGCGTCACCGAAGCCGCGCCCTTCGGCCCAAGCCGTCGCTACTTCTGGTTTTTCCCAGGCGCGAAGCACGTCTCGGGCGAGCACGTTGGCCTTCACATCCCACAGGGGACCGGAGACCACGAGGGTCGCGATGGCGACGGGATGACGCGTTGAGCCACGAGTGCGTTCCGTGAATCCGGCGAACCACGTCACGAGCCCGCCCGCATCGGGGACATTGAGCGTGCCCGTTTTGCCGGCGACTGCAGTGCCGAGCCACGCGGCATCGCCGTGATGAAATGCCTTCCGCGACGTGCCCTCCGCGACGGTTGCTTCCATCATGCGACCGACGGCGCGAGCCACTTCCGGGGCGAGGATTGATTCGGCTTTCGGGGCAGGTCGTTCGTAGCGCACGGAGCCCGTCGCATCGACGATTCGCTCGACGATATGAGGCTCGGGGCGTTCTCCCCCACGCGCGAAGGTGGCCGCCAAGAGCGCCGCATGAAGCGGGCTCGTCGTGCTGTTTGCAAAACCCGCAGCGGTGCGCGCGAAGCCCAGCGTGTCCGTCGGAACATGCACGTCACTCGCGGCGCCTTGCACGTCGAACGGCATCGCCGCACCAAAGCCAAGCTGCCTGGCTTCGTGTTCGAGGACAGCGGGCTTGAGATGCTTCACGGCCAAGCGCGCGAACACCGTGTTGAGGCTTTTGCCCATCGCAAGCGAGAGGCTCGCGCACGCGTCCTCGTGACCGGGTCGCTCTTTGAGTTCGCGCAAGCCGATGTTGTGAAACCCGCCTGAATAGCAAGTCTCCGACTCCGGCGAGAGATGCGCGTGCTCGACGAGCGCCGCCCCCGTCACCATTTTGAAGAGGCTTGCGGCGGGGACGTTCGCCTCGAGGTTCACGTCGCCATGACCGCTCGTGCGACGACTCGCCCACGCGAGAATGTGGCCATCGTCCACGTCCACGACCACGACGCCTGCGCGGTCGAAGCGATGATGCTCGAGGAGCTTTTCCGCGGCGCGCTGCAGGGTCGCATCCACAGTCAATTCGGCCCGCTCACCGCTTGGAAGCATCGCGGTCGCCAGCGCGCCATCGATGGTCATGCGCGACAGGTCGAGCCCCGCGAAGGGCGCAGCCAAAGGCTTTGGCAGCGGCTTTTCGGCAACGGCCGGCGGAGGAGCCACCGTTTCGTGTGAAACCTGACCACCCTCTTTGCCTCGGCACGAAACGAGCGCCGAGGCGACGAGGAACGTTGCGAAGCGCCGCGCTCGAAACACCATGAACCGGGGTCGCATAGCGGACGAGATTCGGGCAACTATTCCGCATGCACGCGCGCTTGCTGGGCCTCCTCTCCCTTGCCATCTCCGCCACGACCTTTGGCGCCACGACACCTGCCGTGGTGGCCAGCGGTTTCGCGACGCGGGACACGGACAGCGCATGGACCTCGGAGCTCGAACCACGCTCCGACGGACACTTTCTCGTCGACGATCGATTGCGGCTGCGTTCCGTATTTCTCGAACAGGTTACCGAGCGAAGCACCTGGCCCGACCACCTCGACCTCACCTTCGAGGACGCCACGCACCGTGTCTCAGTGCCGAAGGAGTATCGCCATGCCCGAGTGCTCTCGCTGCACCTCAACGACTTTCGCCACGCCAGCGCCTTCACCCTTCGCGCGGAGGGCGACTGGCTCACGCACGTGCGCGCCCACGCCGTCAGCGAAGCGCAAGTGCGCGGCGACACCCTCGATGACGTCGTCACGCGCGTGACCATGAGCGGAGAAGAAGGCGCCGAGGCTGCAGCCATTCTCGCCTTCGCAGCCCCCGCAACCTTCGATGCGCTCGGACGTCGGTGGTCCTCGTTGCCAATCGCTGCGCAGCTCACGGCTCTCGATCGCCTCGGCGCATCACGGTGCACGGACGGCGTCCCGCTCCTCACCCGCGTTTTGCTCGACGGCGGCGAAGCCTCATCACGTGCAGAACACATCCTTTCTTCGTGCGGAACAAAAGCTGGACAAAGCCTCGTCGTCCGCTTTGACAACCTCACCGCATCGCACCGGGCGCGGATCGCCCTTCTTCTCGCCACGGCAGACGCGACGAAAGCCTTCCCGCGACTCCTCGACGCGGCCTCGACGAGCACGGGGCCCCTTCGACGGCAGTTCCGATCGGCGCTCTCGAAGGCAGCGCTTCGGCTCTCCGCATCGTTGATTGACGAACGTCTTCGCGACAGTGCAGCGCCCCCTCGCGCACGCCTCGCCCTGGCGGCTGCGGTGCCTCTCGACGCGCACGCCGAAGCGGTCATTCCCATCGCGGAAGCCGCCCTTCGCAGCCCTGAACCGGACGAGCGTCGCCGGGGAGCTCTCCTCGCCATTGACCTCTCGCCCACGGTCCGAGCGCCCCTTTCGGCTTCGCTTCTTGCGGCGTTCGGCACCGACACCTCGGCGGCTTCGCGTGTACTTTACATGGAAGCCCTGTGGCCTCTCCTCGACGACTCGCTTCGCGCATCGTTCTTGCGCGACCATGCGCCCTCGGTGCGAACGCGAGCTGCGGAGCTTTCGAAGAGTGACGGCTCCCCTGCCCTGGTTTCCGCCCTTGAAGCGCAGCTTGGCGATGAGACGTGGCTTGAGGCAACCGCGGCACTGGCCGACGCGCTCGCGACACGTGCGCCGAATGAGCGAACGCAAGCGCTCCTCGCGCGCAAAGAAGAAGCCGCGACCGTGAGCACCTTTGCCGCGACCTTTCTTCGAGCGCGAGCGACCAGCGGCGATCGGCGAGTCGTCGGAGAAGCCAAACGGCGATTGCGCGACGACGATGCGCTCCTCGAACTCCGCATGGCCTCGGCCCAGGCTCTGCGAATCCTCGGCGAGCGAAGCGTAAACGGCGAGCTCGTGCGCCTTGCCAAACGTGGAGCCGACCCGCTTTCCGACGACGACGGGCCCCTCGCATTTGCTTGCCTCGAAGCCCTCGAGGTCCTCGCGACCCCGAGCGATCGCGAGGCCCTCGCGCCTCTCTTGAAGACCAAAGACCCAGGCCTTCGGCTCATGGTCCGACGCATCCTCGCGGAACGGCCCGCACCGTGACCCCGGACGCCATGTCCCCCGAGGACGCGTTCGCGGCGCTTTCGTCAGGAGCGCGCCTCGTCGACGTACGTGCTCCCGAAGAGTTCGACGACGGGCATCCGCAGCGCGCAGAGAACATTCCGTTTACGCATTTTGTCGGCGGGCGACTCACCGAAACGCCTGGTTTTGTTCAGGCCATCGGCGCATCCGTTGCGACCTCATGCACCGTGCTTCTCCTCTGCCGATCGGGCGTCCGCGCGGAGGTCGCCGCACAACGGCTTAAGGATGCAGGATACACCCATGTGCGCGTGGTCGTCGGCGGCTACGAGGGCACCCGCGGCGCTTTCGGCGAAGTCATCGAACCGGGCTGGCGTCGATCACGCCTGCCTTGAGCAGGTGCGCGACTAAGGTTTTTCGGCGGCGCGACGACGCGCATAATCAAGGGCGCTGCGCTCAACAACCTCGCGGTCACGGACCGCTTGCTGAGCTTGGGCCACGAGTTCCGCAGTGAAGGACGTGAAGCCGTAGCGGCCATCGCGCCCTTTGCGAAACGGGTAACGCGTGCCCTTCGTGGTGACGACGGTGGCACGGTCGCCATCGCTCTCGACGTGGTCAATGGGCGACAAGTCCTTCGCAAGGCGCCGCACCCATCCACGCGGCTCCGCGTAATGGGCAAACGCCTTCGGGCCATCGTCGCCGGTCGCCAGCGCGCCGTAGCTCTCCGCGAACGACCTCGCTTCTTCGACGGGAAAACTGGCACGCACCTTGGCGAGCGCATCGGTTCGCGCACGAGCCATGAGGTAGGTCGCGTCGCGCGCCTCGATCTCCAAATACGAAAACGCGTCCTCGGGCCGCACGAGCTCGAGGTTCTTCGCCAAGCGCAAGTACGCGCCTTCGGGCGTCGTGTCGGGCGGGGAGCGGCGCACGTAAACCGCTGCGAAACACGCGACGACGGCGATGGTTACGCCCACGGTTCGCGCGATTCGGGTCGTCAACACCATGCGGCAGGGCTAGCGGATGGGACCCCCGAAGGCCACCGTCAACGCCCGTTGCGCGCCCATGCTCCACGCCAAACCCGTCATCGTCGTCGTGCCCGCGCGTGACGAAGCCCCGCGAATCGACCGGGTCCTGAGCCGCATGCCGCCGTTCGTGGATCACCTCGTAGTCGTCGACGACGGCAGCACGGACGAAACCAGCTCCCGCGCCGTCGCCCTGCTTGGCGGGCGAGGAACCGTCGTTCGACACGAGCCAGCACAAGGCGTCGGCGCCGCCATTTCGCATGGCTACCGTCTTGCTGCACTCTACACCGACATGCCGAACGCGGCGGTGGCGGTCATGGCGGGCGACGACCAAATGCATCCGGACGATCTTGAGGCCGTGGTCACGCCAATCGTTCTCGGAGCCGCGGACTATGTGAAGGGCGATCGCTTCTCGTGGCCCGATCGCGCGCGCGCCATGCCGCTCGGACGAAAGCTCGGCGGAAAGGTCTTCGCCGCCGCAACGAGCCTGGCCATCGGCCGTCGCATTCACGACTCGCAATGCGGGTACACGGCGATCTCTCGCAGCTTCATCGACCGGCTCCGCCTCGCGTCTTTTTGGCCCGGCTTCGGCTACCCGAACGTGCTCCTTGGCGAACTCGCCCGAGCAAACGCCCGCATTCTCGAGGTGCCCGTGCGCGCGGTGTACGCGGACGAAGTGAGCCGCTTGCGCATGAAACACGTGGTGACCATCGGCCGCCTCATCGCACGCGAGGCATGGAAGACCCACGGCCCAAGCTCTCGCTGACGAGAACCGGGCCGCGCACACCGAGCGAACTCGCCGGTCAGGATGCGAGCGCGCGCTCGACCATGACTTTGGCAAAACGAAGCACGTGGGCGATGTCGAAACACGTGGCGATGCGTTCGCTCGACAGTCGCTCCGTGACGTCCGCATCCGCGAGCACGTTCGTGCGAAGGGTGCCCTCGCCGCGCCACGCCTTCATCGCGTTGCGCTGCACGAAGACGTAGGCATCTTGGCGCGCCATGCCCGATTCGACGAGCGCGAGAAGCAAACCCTCGGAGAAGAAAAGATCTCCGGCGCGGTCGAGCGATCGCTGGAGATTCTCAGGGTAAACGACAAGGCCGTCGACGAGCGTTTTCGTGCGATCGAGCATGAACGCAAGCGTCGCGGTGACGTCCGGAATCATCATGCGCTCCATCGACGAATGGCTGATGTCGCGCTCGTGCCACAAGACGATGTTTTCAAGGGCCGGAGTGACCGCCGCACGCACCACGCGCGCAAGGCCGCAGAGGTTTTCGCTGAGGATGGGGTTGCGCTTGTGAGGCATTGCGCTCGAGCCTTTTTGCCCCGCCGTGAACGATTCTTCCGCTTCCCCGACGTCGCTGCGCTGCCAATGGCGAACGTTGGTCGCGAGGCGCTCGATGGCCGCGGCGAGGAGGGCGCACGCCATGAACACCTCCGCATGGCGATCGCGGGGAACCACCTGCGTCGCAAGGGGCTCGGCCTTGAGCCCAAGCTTGTGAAGCGCCTCGGCTTCGATCTCCGGCGAGATGTGCGCGTAGGTGCCGACCGCGCCCGCGATCTTTCCGTAAGCAATCGCCTCGCGCGCCCGCACGAGCCTGTCGCGCCCACGCTTCATCTCGGCGAAGTGACCCGCGAGCACGATGCCAAACGTCACGGGTTCCGCGAACATTCCGTGGCTACGGCCAATCATCGGCGTCTCGGCGTGTTCACGCGCGCGCTTCGCAAGGGCTTCGAGCGCGGCATCGGAGCGAACAAGAAGCTTGTCGACGGCCTGAACCATGAGGATCGCCAGAGCGCTGTCGAGCACGTCGCTCGACGTCATTCCGCGGTGAAGCCAACGCGCGTCTTGGCCCGCGAGCTCTTCCACATGCGTGAGGAATGCAATCACATCGTGCTTCACGGTTCGCTCGATGGTCTCGATGCGATTGGCGTCGAGAACGAGATTCATCGATCGCAGGCGCGCCGCCACACCCTCGGGAACGAGGCCCGCGTGTTCCATCGCCTCGCACGCCGCAAGCTCCACTTCGAGCCACACCTTGAAGCGCGTGTCGGACGTCCACAGGTCAGCGAAATCGGCGGGGGTGTAGCGAGCGATCATGGGGCGCGCGTAGCACGGGGACCCGTCTCGACGAAGCGTCTCCTGCACCGGGAAACGAGCGCGCGGCCGCTCATCCTCACTCAATAAAAAAAAGAGGCCCCCCTCACGAGGAGCCTCTTCGATCGGCGGGTTTCGGCTTCAGGCGTACGCGCGCTTGCCGTCTCGTGCGAGCTCGCGAAGAAGCGGGGCGGGCTCCCAGCGTGCGCCGAAGCGGTCGTGGTAGCCCTGGATGCGGCGGTAGGCCTCGGCCGCTCCGATGGTGTCGACGTAGCGGAACGGACCGCCGCGGAACGGAGGGAATCCGAGACCGAAAATCGCACCAATGTCGCCATCGCGCGGGCTTCGCAAGATGCCCTCGCCGAGGCAGCGGAAGGCTTCATTCACCATTTGCAGCGCGCAGCGCATTTGGATGTCTTCGGCGGAGATGAGCGCCTTCGGATCGACGCCGATGACTTTGTAGACAGACGTGTCGACGGGCTTCTTGCCCTTCTTTCCACGCGCCTCGCCATACAGGTAAAATCCGCGACCGTTCTTTCGGCCCTTGCGACCGTCGGCCAAGAGTTTGCTCGTGGCCGCAGGCGCAACCATTCGATCGCCGAACGCTTGCCGCATGACCACGCCCACGTGCGAGCCCACGTCGATGCCCACCTCGTCGAGGAGCTGAAGCGGACCAACGGGAAAGCCCCACGCAACCATCGCATCGTCGATGACGTCGATGGCGACGCCCTCCGCAAGCAAGTACGCAGCCTCGTTAAGGTAAGGTGCGAGGATGCGACTCGTATAGAAACCGACTCCGTCGCGTACGACGATAACGGTCTTCCCTTGCTTCTTGCCCATCGTCACCGCACGGGCGACGGCCTCGTCGCTCGTCTTCTCCGTGCGAATGATTTCGAGGAGCGGCATCTTATGCACCGGCGAGAAGTAGTGCATGCCGAGGACGTTCTCGGGACGCTTCGCATTCGCTGCAATTTGGCTGATGGGAATCGAGCTCGTGTTCGACGCGAAGATCGTGTGTTCCTCGGCGATGGCCTCGACTTGCCGAAGCATCTCTTGCTTCAGCTCCAGGTCCTCGAACACCGCTTCGACGACGATGTCCGCGTGCTTGATGCCGGTCCAGTCGGTCGTCGAGGTCACGCGCGCGAGGTCGGCCTGCGCCTCGACCGTCGTCGACTGCTTCTTCTTGACGCGCTCGCCGACGAGTTCATTGACGTAGCGCATGGCGCGTCCACAACCGGCGTCGTCGCGCTCACGAATGCGTACGGGAACGCCTGCGCGCGCAGTGACGAAGGCGATGCCGCCGCCCATGAGGCCGCCACCAAGAACCGCGATGCGGGTTGTTGGAGGCACGCGTTCGACAGGCTTGTCGGTACCTGCGTCCTTCTTGAGCGCGGTGCTCGCCTCGAAGAGCTCGACGAGACGGGCAGAGACCTCGCTGACCACGAGTTCGCCAAAAAGCTTCGCCTCGAGTGAAGCCGCCGCGGAGAAGCCCTTCGACGCATACTTCTCGAGTACGTCGACAATACGCTCCGGTGCCGGGTAATGCCCTCGGGTCTTCTTGCGAAGCTCCTCGCGGGCTTTCGAAAAGAGCACGCGGCGCCCCAGCGGATTTCCTTCGAGGGCGCTCTTCGTCACGTCGGCCTGAAACTTCGCAACGTCGAGTCCAGACGACTTGGACTTCTTCGGCGGCTTGCCCTGCGTGAGCGAAAACGCGAGCTCTTTGGCCACACTCATGAGGTGCGGCACGGGGACTACGTCGTCGACGAGGCCGAGTTTTTTCGCCTTCTTCGCGCGAACGTTTTTGCCCGTGAGTCCGAGGTCGAGCGCCACACGAACGTCGGTGCGAGCGGCCACGCGCAGAAGGCCGTTTGCCCCAGGCAAGAGCCCGAGCTGAACTTCCGGCAGCGCAACAACGGTCTTCGACGAGTCGCTGAGAACAATCGCATGACATGCGAGGGCGAACTCGAAACCGCCGCCGAGCGCAGGCCCGTCGACCGCGGCCACGAAGCGCCTCTTGCTCGCCTTGATGCGCGCGAAAAGCGTCGCCAAGTCCGACGCGGCACGCTCCGCATCCGCCGCGAACTTGATCGAGGAGATCATTTGGATGTTCGCGCCCACGATGAAGCTCTGGGGCTTCGCGCTCGTCACGACGACCGCCTGAATCCGATCGTCGGACTCGATGCGGTCGAGGAGCGCCGCAAGCTGCTCGCCGAATGCCTTGGTGATCGTGTTCACCGAGCTGTCGGGGTCGTCGAGGACGAGCAACGCCACACCATCGATAGGGTCGTCGAGGTGCATCACGGGCTTTGCAACTTCGAGGAGTTCAGCCGCGGTCATCACTCGACCTCCACGATGACCGTCGAACCGAGACCGCCCGCGGCGCATGCGGTCGCAAGGCCGAAGCCTCCGCCGCGACGCTTGAGCTCGTGAAGCACCGTCGTGATCTGGCGCGCGCCCGTCGCCGCGAAGGGATGACCGAGCGCGAGGGACCCGCCGTGGACGTTGAGTTTGTCGTCGTCAACCTCGCCGAGAACGTCGGACCGGCCGAGCTTCTCAGCGAAATACTTCTTCGAATTCCATGCTTGCAGATTGCACAGAACCTGTGCCGCAAAGGCTTCGTGCACATCGACGACGGCGATGTCTTTGAGCGTGAGGCCTGCGCGGTCGAGGGCGATCGGCGTCGCATGCGTTGGGCCCATGAGCATCCAGCCATTGGGGTCGAGCGCGGCGTAGGCCCAGCTCTTCAGGTAGCCGAGCGGCTTGTACCCAAGGGCCTTCGCGCGGCTCTCGGTCATGACGAGCAGCGCGCTGGCGCCGTCGGTGAGCGGCGACGCGTTGCCCGCCGTGATGGTGCCGTTGACGCGATCAAACGCCGGACGGAGCTTGGCATACGCCTCGACGCTCGAGTCCTTGCGCACGAGGTTGTCTTCCGTGACGGGCGAATCGTACTTCGGTGGAACGAGCACGCGCATGACCTCTTGGTCGAAGATGCCGTCGGCCCAGGCCTTCGCGGCGCGCGAGTGACTTCGGTGCGCGAACGCGTCCTGCGCCTCGCGGGTGATGCCGGCCTCACGGGCCATCTTCTCCGCGGACTCGCCCATGGTGAGGCCTGTCGACGGTTCTTTGATCGCGGGCGGCACGGGCACGAGGTCCTTCGGCGCGAGGCGAGAAAAGAGCTTCAGCTTGTCGGCGAGCGTGCGCGCCTTCTGGGCTTCGACGAGCACGTTCGCGAGCTTGCGGCTGACGGTGATCGGCACGTCCGACGAGCTGTCCGCGCCGCCGGTGATGGCGATGGACGCTTGCCCCGCGAGCATCGCTTCCGCGGCGCTCGTGAGGGATTGATAACCGGTCGAGCACGCACGACTCACGCTGAACGCCTGCGCCTCGCGCGTGATGCCCGTTCCGAGAACCACTTCGCGCGCGATGTTCGGCGCGTGGATGCTCGGCAGCACTTGCCCGTACACGCACAGCTCCACGAGCTTTGGATCGAGGTCGGTCTTCTGGATGAGTTCCGACACCACGATGCGTGCGAGGTCCAGGGCCGAGAGGCTCATGTAATGCGAAGCTTGCTTCGCGAACGGCGTGCGCAGACCTGCGACGATCGCGATGCGCTCCTCGCGAGCTCGCCCCACCGCTGGCGCGCCAAGGATTCGACGTTCCGCGACGGCTTCGACAGGAGCATCCGCTGCCGCAATCGACGACGTCGTGTCACCTTCTGCCTCAGGGGCTTCGGACGAACCGGTCTGGGCAGTGCGCGGGGCTTGCTTCTTCTTCGTGGCCAAGAGAACCTCTTCGGTTGGAACGGGGGTGCCACCCGCACGTCGGGGGCGGCACTGAATGATCATTCACCGCACTTCTGGCCGCACTAACGCGACGTGTCAACCGTTTCGCGACGCGATCGCGCGGTCTGTGGTACCGGCCGTCATCGGGTCACTTTCAGAAGGAGCGGACGATGCCAACGCTGAGCGATGCGTTCAACGGAGATGCTGCCAAATCGGCGGCGGTGGTCGACGATTGCTGCACCCTCATTGACGAGGAGGTCGCCGGTCGCGGCGGCATTTCGGGGCTCGCGCTCAAAGCCGGTTACGGCATCGTCAAGGGCATCAAGCCCGGGTTCGTGAAGCATGTCGTCACGGACCTGCTGCCGGAGTTCGCCTCCGCGCTTGAGCCTATTTACCAAGAAGCCCGCCAGTCGCCGAAGGGCGTCGCGGCGTACTTGGAGGCCAACGGGCCGCGCGTTGCAGACGCTCTCCTGGGCATCACGGACGAAAAGGCCGCGCGCTCGAAGAACGCCCTCGTCAAGTCGACGTACGAAAAACTCCGAGGCGGAGCGAAGAAGAACGTGGAAACCGCGGTCCCTCGCCTCTCGAAGCTCGTCGAAAAGCACGTGTCCTAAGCAACACACGATGCAACCAAAGGGTCGGGCGCTCGCACGGAGCACTCGGCCCTTTTTCACGCGCACGGCGAGGAGTTTCGCGCCCCTCACGCGCCGGTAAACGCGACAAAACGCAAAAAAAGACCGATGAGCGGGAACCCATCGGTCTTGGCGCTTCTCGCGCACTTTCCAGTGCAATGACGAGCAATTACTACAGGTGGGCCATGTGGGACTTGAACCTACAGCCAACGGATTAAGAGTCCGCTGCTCTACCAATTGAGCTAATGGCCCCTGAGCGAGCCGCGGGTCTAGGCCCCGGGGCGAAGGGTGTCAAGCCCCTCGTCTTTTTCCGCCGTCACTTTCTGCGAGTTCCACGAGAATCTCCTCCAAGTGCGCAGGCCACGGGGTGTCGTCGAGCTCCCAGTTCTGCCCCCAGAGGTGCTGGCCACCGTCGACGTACCAAGTCTCGCCGGTGACGTATTGCGTGGCCTCGGACGCGAGGAAGACGATGAGCTGCGCAACCTCGCCGCAGGAGCCCAGGCGATGGGCTGGGATTCGTTTCCGCCCGTCGGCAATGAGCGCTTCTCCGTACTGGGCGATTCCGTCCGAAAGAATGATTCCGGGCGCCACCGAGTTCACCTGCACGTTGTGCCGCGCCCACTCGACCGCGAGGGTCTTGGTCATGTTGTCGACGCCCGCCCGAGCCGCGCCCGTGTGAACCATGCCCGGAAAGCCCCGGAAGATGTTCGCGATGACGTTGACGATGCGGCCTTTTTTCCTGGGAATCATGCCCTGAATCGCAACCTCTCGGGTCATGTAGAACGTCCCGTTCAAGTTGTTGCGAATGACCGCGTCCCATCCCTTCGTCGCAAGCTGCTCGGCCGGCACAGGAAACTGCCCGCCCGCGTTGTTGATGAGCGCGTCGATGGGACCAAGCGCGTCAACGACGCCGCGCACGAAGGCCTCGACCGATTCCGGGTCGCGAATGTCGCAAACGGTCGCATGAATCGCGTGCCCCTCGCTCGCCAACGCCTCGCGCGCGATCTCGAGTTTTTCCGCACGACGGCCACAAATGGCGACCTTGGCGCCGAGCTCAAGGAACGCACGCACGCACGCGAGGCCGATGCCCGTGGCGCCACCGGTGACGACGATGACGCGATCGCGAAAGAGAGCCGGATGAAAAATGCTGACCATGGCGCAAGGCTACCGACGTCCTCTGCCGGATTCGATCGCTTCGACGCGTGCGGAGCGCAAACCCGCAGAATCGCCCTTGATTCGCTGGGAATTCGCCTCGGGGGTTTCTCGCGGCTACGGTGACCGCCGTGCCGCCCCTCGACGCTCACGCGGACAACTACCTCCTCGAGCTCGCCACGACGCGAGGCCTTTCGAAACACACGCTCGACGCTTACGCGCGCGACATCGGCGTTCTGCTTTTGAAAGGCCCGACCGCAGCCCTCGACCTCACGACCGAGTTTCTCGCCACGGTCCTCGCCGCTGAACTCGATCGCGGGATGAGCACGCGCTCAACCTCCCGGCGCCTCTCGGCGTGGCGAGGGTTTTGTCGCTACCTCGTGCGCGAGCGCGCGTTGACCGAAGACCCGACGTCGCTCCTTGACCGTCCGTCGTCGCGGCGAAAACTCCCGAAGGCCATCGGGGTCGACCCCATGCTTCGACTTCTCGAAGCCCCGAGCGAAACCGATACGCGAGGCATACGCGATCGAGCCATGCTCCAGCTCATGTATGCGTCTGGCTTGCGCGTGTCCGAATTGTGCACGCTTCGATTCGCGGACTTCGATCGGCAGCGCGGCATCGTGCGTGTGCAGGGAAAAGGCGACAAGACGCGCCTCGTTCCCGTGGGCGAAGAGGCCCTCGCCGCCATCGATCGCTACCTCGTCGAAGCGCGCGGCAAACATGCGACGGGAAAATCAAAGACGCTGTTTGTGAGTCCGCGCGGCTCCGCCCTCACGCGGCAAGGGTTCTGGAAGAACGTCAAAAAGTACGCGCGCGTGGCCGGCGTCATCGAGTTCGTCTCGCCCCACGTGCTTCGTCACTCGTTCGCGACGCACTTGCTCGAAGGCGGAGCGGACCTTCGCGCGGTGCAAACCATGCTGGGGCATGCGGACCTCGCCACGACCGAGATCTACACGAAGGTGACCGACGACCGGGTGAGCCGCGCCCACGCAAAGCATCATCCGCGCGGTTGACGAGCTGGTTTTTTTCAAGCCGTTCGTTCTCGTCGAGGTTCGGCGCCGTGAGCCGGTGACGGGGGCGCCCCCGCTCTGCTACGAGCGGCTCCATGGCGGAGCATCGCTGGTCGCATCGACACCTTTTGAGCATCGCAGACCTTTCGGTCGAGGACATCGACGCGGTGCTGGCGAAGGCCGACACGCTCTTCGACGAGGCCCGCAAGCGCCCGAAGAAGAGCGACGCCCTGCGCGGCCGCACCATCATCAATCTCTTCTTCGAGTCGTCGACGCGCACGCGTTCGTCGTTTGAAGTCGCAGGCAAGCGCCTCGGCGCCGACGTGGTGAACATCAGCGTTTCGACGTCGAGCGTGAGCAAAGGCGAGTCGCTCCTCGACACCGTGAAGAACCTCGAGGTCATGCGCGCTGACGCCCTCGTCATTCGCCATCAGGCGTCCGGTGCGCCGAACTACGTCTCGCAACACACCCGCGCGAGCATCCTCAACGCGGGCGACGGCATGCACGAGCACCCGACCCAAGCGCTTCTCGACGCTCTTACGATTCGTCGGCACTTCGGCACGCTCTCCGGCCTCACGGTCGCGATCTGCGGCGACATCGTCCACTCGCGCGTCGCACGATCGAACGCGATTCTCCTCGGCAAAACCGGATCCAACGTTCGACTTTGCGGTCCGAAGACGATGATGCCGCGCCATGCGGAGGAGCTCGGAGCCACCACCAGCGTTCACTCGAACCTCGACGAAGCGGTCGATGGCGCGGACGTCGTCATGATGCTCCGCATTCAGAACGAGCGCGTTTACGGCCCCGTCATGGCCTCGACACGTGAATACAGCCGCACGTTCGGCCTGAACACGCGCCGCCTCGAAGGCGCAAAACCCGGCGCAATCGTCATGCACCCGGGCCCCATCAACCGCGGCGTCGAGCTCGACACACGACTTGCCGACGGCGCCCGCAGCGTCGTCCTCGAGCAAGTCGAAGCAGGCGTTGCAGTGCGCATGGCCGCGCTCGATCTCTGCATCGCGGCGAACCCCGAGATCGTCGCCTCGTGAACCGTGAAGCGCCCCTCGGCGTGTTCGACTCGGGCCTCGGCGGCCTCACGGTCGTGCGCGCACTACGGGCTGCGCTTCCCCACGAAGACATCATCTACCTCGGCGACACGGCGCGCGTTCCCTATGGAACGAAAGGCCCCGCGACCGTGTTGCGGTATGCACTCAATTGCACGAAAGCCCTGGTCGATCGCGGCGTTAAAGCCATCGTGATTGCCTGCAACACCGTGAGCGCGGTGGCACCGGACCGCCTTCGTGCCGACTTCGACAAGCCCGTGCTGAGTGTCATTGAACCGGGCGCAAGGGCCGCGATTCGGAGCGCGGGCGACGGACTCATCGGCGTCCTCGGCACCACCGCAACCATCGCGTCGGGCGCTTACGTTCGAGCGGTCGCGGCAAACTCCACGCGCTGCGAAGTGCTCGGTCGCGCCGCACCAATGCTCGTCCCGCTCGCCGAAGAAGGGTGGCTCGAAGGCGAAGTCCCCATGCTCGTTGTGCGCGAGTATTTGCAGGCTTTCGTCGGCCGCGGCATTGGCGCGCTGGTGCTGGGTTGCACGCACTACCCGCTGTTTCGCCCGCTCATCGAGGAGCAGGTTCGTTCGATGCTCGGCCCTCACGTGAACGTCGTCGACAGCGCGCTCGCAACGGCCGATGAAACACGTGCATTCCTCATCGATCGTCAACTCGCGAGCACGCGCACACGGCCCGGCAGCCTTGAGTTTCTCGTGACCGATCGCCCGCGGTCGTTCGAGGCCGTCGCTCAACGGTTCCTCGGCAACGAAGCCCCCAGCGCGACGGTCATCGACCTCTGAGCGAACCACGCCGCAACGCCGGCAGCCGAAACACCTGAGAAACAAGCGCATGTCTTACTTGCGACCGGGTGCCGCACGATTGTAGTGTTGCACCTTCGGAGAAAGGAGCGGCGGTCACGCGATCGCCGTGAGGAACGCGAATGCGACGAAGCACCGTGATGTGGGCCCGTTTTGCGGCGGTCGTGGGAGGACTCTCCCTCGCGGCCTGTTCGAGCGAAAGCTCAGGCGATGGCACGACGAGTGACGGGCCCGACGCTGACACGAGCACCGACTCGGGCGCCGTCATGGCCGATACCGGATCGCCGGCCGCCGCCGACACCGGCACCCCCGTCGTCGACGCTGGCGAGCCTGCTGCCGATGCAGGGGCCGCGGACGCCACCGTTCCTGCCGATGCAGGTCCTGCCGACGCAGGGCCCGCGGACGCCACGGTCCCCGACGCCACCGTCCCCGACGCGGGTCCCCCCGACACGGGCGTTCGTGACGCCGCGGTCGATGCGGGTCCGGTTTGCCGGAGCGCCACCGACATCATCGAGCGCGCATGCGGAGCCTGCGGAAAGCAGTCGGCCCTTTGCGAAAGCACCGACGCGGGCGTCTCGATGGGTGCCTTCAGCTACTGCTTCGGCGAGCGCGACGGCGGCTGCACCCCTGGCAACGAGCCCGACGGCGGCGTGCCTTGTGGTCGTTGCGGCCATGCGCGTTCGGTCTGCCAGTCCGACTGCACGTACGCGTCGGGCAGCTGCATCGAGCCTGCAACCGCCGTGTGCACCCCCGGCGAGAAGACCTTCAAGCTGGGCCTCTCGTGCCCGAACCCCGGTGAGGGTCGCTACGCCACCTGCGGCAGCGCGTGCACCTTTGCCTTCGGCGACTGCGTCATCGAAGAAACGTGGATCACCGCATCGGAAACCATTGGCGGCACGGCGTCGCGTTCGATGGTCATCACTTCGGGGAAGACGATCGGTCGCGGCGGTTCGTCGGGCACGTCGTGCACGGCAACGTCCACGGCTACGCCATACGAAACCATCGTCGTGCGCAACCCGTCGGCACAGAACCTCTCGGTCTCCATTTGGAACTCGTTCGGTTCGGGCGCGTCGTCGTACTACGACACCGTGATGAACGTGTTCGCGGGCGAAACGCTGCCTGCTACGCGCGGTGCCTGCCTCGGCGCAAACGACGTGTGCTCGACGTCGCCGTGCATCTCGAGCAGCGGTCTCGGCGGATTCCCCACCGCGAGCCCCATCACACTGAACGCGGGTCAATCGCTTCTCGTTTACACAGGGTGTTGGTCGAGCAGCTGCTCCACACCAACGAACCTGGTCCTCAACGTGAAGACCGAAGCCATTGTTCCCTGACGCATTGAGAACCCTCAAGGATTCGCCCACCATGACGAAGCTCGGCCTGAGCGCCTCCCTTTTTTCCGCCTTCGCGGCAGCCGCAGCCCTCACGATTTCGGCTTGCTCCAGCTCCGGAGAAGACACCATTCCGTCCGACGAAGCGCCGCGTGACTCGGGCTCCGCGGTTGCCGATTCGAGTTCTCCAGCCGACCCCGGTTCGACGCCTGTCGCCGACACCGGAGCGCCCATCGTAGACGCAGGCTCCGACGCGGGCGTGGACGCGGGCGGGTCGTTGCAGGATGCAACCTTTCCCGACGCCGCCGTCGATGCGGGAACACCGGACGCCACCGTCACTGACGCGGGCCGCGCCGACGCCGCGGTCGATGCCGCGGTCGATGCAGGTCCGCCCGTGTGCACCTCGGTCAACGACTTCCAGGAGCGAAACTGTGGCGCGTGCGGCAACCAATCGCGCATCTGCCGTT
>CAIQDA010000215.1 GCA_903870415.1 uncultured delta proteobacterium | reverse complement strand
GGCGAAGGCTGGGTCGCGAAGGTGCTCGGGGCGCAAGTCTTCCGCCGCATCGCGACTCTCGGTTACGGAGTGTACCTCGTGCACATTCCCCTTTGTTACGGGGCGCTCGTTCCGATGGCGCGCGTGCTCATGAGTCATCACGTGCCGATGGTCGTCGTTTGGCCTCTCTCTCTCGGAGCCGTCTTGATGGCCTCGTTTGCCGTCGCCTACGTGCTCCACGTGATCATCGAAAAGCCCGCCTTGCGCCTGCGCCAACGCCTCGCGGGGTGATGATTGGCGACGGTGCGAGAGCGCGCATCGCCGCACATCGCTCGAGCTCGTCCTTGCGAAGGCGGCGTTGGTGCGCGAAGGAGAACGACGTGTCCATGCCTTCACCCGTGCCGCTTTCGATTCTTGACCTCGCCTACATTGCGCCAGGCGAAACGCCTCGCGAGGCCTTCGCAAACTGCGTGACGTTCGCGCAGCGCGCCGAGTCGCTCGGGTACCGCCGGGTCTGGTACGCGGAGCACCACAACATGGCCATCATCGGGTCATCGGCGACCAGCGTATTGATTGCGCATGTCGCCGCACATACGCGGACTATCCGCCTCGGTGCAGGCGGTATCATGCTGCCGAACCACTCGCCGCTCGCGATCGCCGAACAGTTCGGAACCCTGGAAAGCCTCCACCCGGGCCGCATCGATCTCGGCCTCGGACGAGCTCCGGGCACCGACGGCACGACCTCACGCGCGCTTCGCGTCCATCCGGCCGCATCGGATTCGTTTCCGCGCGACGTGCTCGAACTTCAAGCGTTTCTTGGCGACGAATCCATCGTGGCCGGCGTCGAGGCAACGCCGGGCAAGGGCACGCACGTTCCGCTCTACATCCTCGGTTCGTCACTCTTCGGCGCAAGACTCGCCGCCCAGCTCGGGCTTCCGTACGCGTTCGCATCGCACTTTGCGCCCGCTTCCCTCGAAGACGCGGTGGCCCTCTATCGGCGCGAGTTCCGGCCTTCTCAACAACTCTCGGCGCCCTACGTCATCGCAGGCATCAACGTTGTCGCAGCGGACACGACCGCGCTGGCCGAAAGCTACCTGCGCAAGATGCAGGTCTCTCACGTAAAACTCCTCCTCGGGCGCGGCGCCGCGTGGACCGATGAGCAAGCGCTCGCCGTTCTCGACTCGCCCTCGGGACACGCCATCAAATCGATGAGCACCTATTCGGCGGTCGGAACGAGAACCGACGTCCACGCCACCATCGACAGGTTTGCGCGCCACGCGAATGCCGACGAACTGATGGTCGTGCACTCGGCGCCAACGATCGCGGCCCGCTTGCGCTCGCTCGAACTCTTGGCCGATCGCAGCGTTAAAGCGGCCTAACGCCCGCGCCTCCCCACCGCACCAAGAACGACGCGCCCCCGAGCGCGTCGCTTCGTGCAATCTGCAAACTTCCACCGTGCTGCTTCACCACGCGCTGCACGATGGCGAGGCCCAGGCCCGTGCCCTGCCCGCGCGGTTTGGTCGTGAAGAACGGCTCGAGAATCTTTGCGCGCAATTGGTCGGGAATACCCGGTCCGCTGTCGTGCACTTCGAGAATCACTTGGCCGTCCGCGACTGCGCCCACGACGCGAATCTCGTGCGAATCGCGCGGCGCTTTTTCCTGCGCTTCCTTCAGCGCGTCGGCCGCATTCGACACGAGGTTCATCACGAGCTGACCCACGCCCGTGGGGTCCGCGACGATGGTTGTATTCTGCACGTC
>CAIQDA010000214.1 GCA_903870415.1 uncultured delta proteobacterium | reverse complement strand
TCCCTGCGCCTTCTCGTGGCCGACGACGACCCGGTGAACCTTGAAGTGCTTCGTGCGCAGCTCGAACCCGAAGGGCACGAGATTGTCACCGCGCGCGACGGCCAGCAAGCGGTCGATGCACTCTACAGCCAAGGGCCTTTCGACGGCGTTCTTCTCGACGTGATGATGCCGGTCATGACGGGCCCGCAAGCCGCGGCACGAATGCGTGCAGACTACCCGCATGGCACGCTGCCGATTCTGATGCTCACCGCGAAAAATAGGCCCGAAGACGTGGTTGCGGGCTTGAAGGCTGGCGCGGACGATTACGTGGGAAAACCCTTTCATCGAGACGAACTCATTGCGCGTCTCGACGTGCACCTCGACGCCTCGAAGACGACGCGCGCTCTTGAGCGTTTCGTGAGTTCGGCGCTCGTGAACCTTGCAGGCGAAGAACGGCCCGCGGCGCTTCATCCAGGTCAGGGGCGAGGGCGCAATGTGCTCATCGGTCGCTTCGCGATGCATGGGCTTTCCGAGTTCGCGGCGCGCCTCGACGAGGCGACGTTCTTCAAGAAGATGAACCGCATCGTGCAAGTGCTCGTGGAGCAAGTGGAGCTGCACGGCGGCATCGTGGAGACGATGGTCGACGAGGGTCTTTGCGTGCTTTTCGAGGGCGACGCGCACGGGGCCATCTCGACGATGACCCATGCTTTGCGGGCCGCGCGTGACGTGGCGGGCGCGGACTTGAGCCTCGGCGCGGTGCTCCATGCGGGGCATGTGAACGTGGGCGTTGTGGGCACCTCGCAATGGGTTTCACTGCGCGCCATGGGCGAAAGCGTGCTCATCGCCGGTGCGCTCGGACGCTGGGGAGTTTCCCGCGGTTTTGGTGTTCTCGTCACCGACGCGGTCGTGGGGAAACTCGACGAACGCGAGGAGCTGCGGCGCATCGGCACCGCGCGGCTCGGCGAGAAGGGACATCCGGTCACGGTGTTTGAAGTTGCGGAGTCGGACCGCGATCCCGCGGAACTTGATTCCTTGGTGGAACTGCTCGAACGCGCACAGTTTGGCCGCGTGAACACCGCCCTCGAAGGTGCGGCGGGCGACGACCCGCTCGTGCGTCACTTGGCCTCTGCGGCGGCCGCGAGCGAACGCGAGGTACGCCTTGTTTAGCGGCGCGCGGATCGCGATGCTGGTCGCCTTTCTGCTCGGCTCGGGATGTGCCCGATCGGAGGCGGACGGTTCCTTCGAGGTGCCTCCGCGTGAGGTTTGCGTCGGAACGCTCGAGGCGTGCGGCGCTCCGAATGCGGTGTTCGTGCCGTTTTCCGGAAAGAACAACGCGGGCTGGCTGCTCCCCTCTCACGGGCTTGGGCCTGGCGATGCCGTCACGGCCTCGTTTGACGTGCCCGCAGGGGCCGCGATTCTCATCGAGGGCGACTCGAATGAACGCCGCGTCGAGGGCCGCCATGGTTTTAAGCGCGCGACCGCGTCCGCCATTCGACTCGATGCGAACGACGTGGTGCGAAACGATCACGGTCTTGTGCTCGTTGAAAGTTCGCTCGGTGTCGCGCGAACCATCTGGGTGTGGCGCATCCACGCGGGGCGGGGTGATGCGCTCGACGACTTGAGCATCAAGCGTCTCGCAGGCCCTTTCGTGGTCGTGGGGTGGCTCCTCATGGCGGCGATCCAGCAGCTCCTCGGCCTGCGCACGTCGCGCTACCGCGTTGGGGCTATCGCGCTCAGTCTCACGATCTTCGCGGTCGCGCTCCGAACGTTGGCCCTTCAGTTCACGTTTTCGTCCATGTGGCGCCCTGTTCCGCTGGTGCAGCGCACCATTGAAATCGCATCGATTCCCGCGGCGGCGTTCAGTTGGGGCGCCTTTTACCTGTGGTTCCTCGGCGTGTCGTTTCGGCAAACGAACGTGCGCATTTGGGCGGCCTTTGGTGCGCTGCTCTTCGCGACGGCGTCGCTCTCGCAGGGCATTCCGTGGCTGCGAAACCCCGTCCTCGAGGTGATTTACGTTCACCTCGTGGGCACGTTTGCCATCGTCGTCGTGATCATGGCCCGTCGCCGCCACGTGGTTGACCCGGCGGAATGGAGGCTCGCGACCGCCG
>CAIQDA010000213.1 GCA_903870415.1 uncultured delta proteobacterium | reverse complement strand
CCTCCCGCCTCACGATGCGCATGCCCGCTGCGTCGTAAGACGACGACTGCACAACGGCTGCATTGCGGCTTACCGAGGATAGGCGACCGCGCCCGTCCCACGCGTAGGCCCACGTGGACCCGCCCGCGTTGCGCCGCTCCGACATAAAGCCGCCCGCGTCGTAGGCAACGGCCTCGCTTCCGGCAGACGTCACCGCGTGCGGTCCTGCTCTTTCGCCGTAACGATACGCGCCCACGTGCGCGCCGCTGCCCGCGAGCGACGAGGTTTTCGACAAGAGCCGACTCGCGCCGTCGTAGGCGAAGTCCTGCACTTCTGATGATGGGCGGCCTGCGTCGAGGGACGCGCGCGTCACCCGGCCGAGGCCATCGTAACTGTACTCTGCACGGAACGAAGGGAGGCCGTCCTCCGCCCGGGCAAAGGCGGACCATGCGCTCCGGCTGTGCGCCGATGCGAGAGTCGTCACGCTCGTGAGCACGACGAGCGCGGTTGCCGCGACCACCGCAAGCTTCAGCCGAAACTCACCCTGGAGGGGTCTATCGCGAACCGCTGTCGTGTTTCGTGTGGAGATTTCCAGGGAACGAGAGGTGCGGTGGTTTGTGTGAATCGGGGGGGGCGTCGTAGATGCGAAGCGCGAGTTTTGGGATCCAGGGCTTCCTTAAGGCGAGACGCTTCTGCTCCGGCGTGTGAGCACAGCGTTTTCAGGGCGAAGTATCATGATCGGCCGGGGTCGCGGCGGAAACGCAATGCGGTCACGAACTCTGATCAGTCGCACCACGCCGCCATCCGTTGGTCAGCAGACCTCCGAGCAACGCCGGGCACGCGACCTACTCACCACGCCGCAATTCGAACGCCGTGACGACGATGTCGCGTAGGCCGTCTCCTGCGCACAGCCGATCCGAGACAGCGATCGTCGCCTCCTCTTCGTCGGGAGCGCGAAGGACGACAATCATGCGCTCGTCTCTCCATGCGTACACGATGCGGTCAACGACGTAATCTACACCGTGGCGGGCGTCCGTCGAAGCGGTGTCTGCGCCATCGCGGGAGCGATAAAACCGACGCATTGAGACCGCACCGTCGCTCGTGTGACCCTCGGCGAGCAAACGGCAATGGACTCCCTCCTCAAGGCCGACCGGACTCATGCCGCCACGGCCGCGCCGTCGGAATAAATCGTCAAACGCCTTTCGATCGTCATTCGCCGCTCACCTTCTTGAACGAAGTGCGGTCCGGCGCGAAGAACTGCGTACGACCGCCCTCAGCCACCTCAACCGGGCCGTCCCAATCCACCGTCACCGTCTTCGCTGTGCTTCGCAGGGCATGTGTTTCTTCCGTCGCCACGTAGTCCGCTCGGATTCTGCCCGCCGTCTTGATTCCAAGACCCGCCGGCCCCTCCCCAAGCTGCGCGTAATAGCTCCCTTGCGTCGCTTCCGGTAGCTGCCACTGGCTGAATGACTCGCCCGCGCGGACTCTCACTACGGATACCGACTTCGAGAAATCGATTCCGTTGAGGTGGGAGAGCCGCTTGGCTTCGGTATCTAGCCACGGGGCGTTTTCTCGGTAGAACCGGGACGCTACGGCCTGGCGGTGCGATTCAACCGCCCCCCGAAACCCGCGCGTTGCTGACGATGCTGCCGCGCTGACGATCTTTCCCACCGCGGGTGCCGCCGCGCCCATCGACGCGTCCATCGCGACGGTGCTGGCGGTGACCTTCTGCCCGAGCGCGGCACGGGAGACCGATCCGACGTACGCGCTCGTGAACGCGCCGACCGTTGCTTGCGTCGCGAGGCTCGCCCCTCCGGTCGCGGCGGCAACGCCACCAACAGCCGCTCCGCCCGCGATCGACGTCACGAGCGCGCGCGCATCGAAGTGTCCGGACTGGAACTGACGAGCGCCCTCGACGGCACCGCCCACGAATGCGCCGACCGCCGCGCCAAAAGCGATGTGCCCAAACTGCCCATCGGGGTCGTGACTGCCCGTCACCCGCCCCTCGACGTACCCGTAAACATCGAGCTCCGCGCCGCCGAGCTCCCTTACCGCGAGCGGAT
>CAIQDA010000212.1 GCA_903870415.1 uncultured delta proteobacterium | reverse complement strand
TCGGTACTTCCGCAACTTGCGACGCAACCGGAGCGTCTGCTCCTGCCGTCACGACGGTTTCGCCGGCTTCGTTGGCGTGGGCGAACGATGAAACGAGGAGAACGGCGAGCGTCGCGGTCGAACGGTGCATGGGGCCTCGGGTGTAAAACGTGGGTGCCCGACGATTCGTCGCACATGACAGGGAACGCCGCACGAGAATACGGTCGCAGCCCCAAAGGATTCGCGGACTTGCCCACAGCACGCGAAAACCCCCTCCATCGCGCGGACAGAGGGGGTCTTCGGCAAAGAGTCGCACAGCTTCAGAAGCGAACCGACGCGAGGTCCTGGCCGAGGCTGCGTGTATCTTGCACCTTCATTTGATCGGGGGCGATCGAGTAGACGAAGTCGTCGAAGAACGCGCTCCGTTCGACGCGGCTCGTGGCATTCGCCCACCACGTGGAGCAGCCGCTGTAGCCCGGGTCCGTGGCGTTCGGGTCTTGCGAGCGGTGATCGACTCCGCCCTTGAGCGTGAAGCCCGTGCTCGTGTCGACGCCGAAGACCATGAGGCCGCTGAAGGTCATGCGGTCGCCGTAGCCGCCATTTTGGTTGCCGCCTTCGCAAACATCAACGGGCACCGCGAGCAGGTTTTTCTCAGGAAAGTACGTAAACGCGAGGTGGTCTGTCGCCGCTTCGGACGACGTGCCGCGCGTGCCGATGTCGTGGGCGAAAAGGAGGCGCGGAACCGTGGGGTTCGACACGTCGAGAATCTGGAGACGAAGGCTCGTGAACCACGCGTACTCGCCTTGATCGGCGGCGTTGAAGCCGATGGTGAGCAGGTGATCGCGATCGATCGGATGCATGTACGTCGAGAATCCAGGGATCTGAAGTTCGCCGAGCAGGCGTGGATGGCGAGCGTCGCCGACGTCGAAAACCCAAAGCGGATCAGTCTTCTTGAAGGTGACGACGTAAGCGCGATCGCCCATGAAACGCACCGATCGGATGTCTTCGCTCGGGGCGATGTCGCCGATGCTCGCCACCGTGTTGAGCACGGCGCCGTTTCGTTCGAGGACGCTGAGCACCGAATGCGTCGACGGGTCAGGAAGATGCCCGACGCTCGTGGCGATGCGAAGGACCCCCTCGCGTTCGTCCATCGCGAATGAATTGATCACGTGACCAGGCACCTCGCCAGACGCCTCGTAGTGGGTTGCCTGCGTGTCGTTCGCGAGCGCAAAGCGTTGAACGAATGATCGCGACTGCGAGGCGCCGCTCGAACCGAAGCCGTAGGAGCCCTCAACGGTACTTGCAACATACACGTTGTCGGCGCTTGCGTAGACAAAACCCGGCTCACCAAGAAAGCTTGAAGTCTGCACAGCGTCGTGAGGCAAGGCTGCATCGAACGACGCGACCGTGAGAAGCGACTCCTCCGTTCCGCCGTCTTGCACCCAGATGCTGCCGCACGCCGCGGCGCTCGCCACACCGTCGTCGACCACAACAGGCACGATGGCCGCGGACGACATCGCTTCGACGCGGGCCTTCGCCGCGAGGAACGCGCGATCGTATTCGGCGTAAACAGCAGCGGGATCGACGCCTTCGCCCGCGTTGCAAAGCGACCACGGGTCGGCTCCGAGGCTCGGGACGTCGCCCATGGGCCTGCGCGTGAGAACCGTGTGAATTCGCGAGCCAACCTTACGTGCGGCCAGAAGCGAACCCGGAAAATCGATGCGGCGCTCGATGCGTGGCGCGGCACGATTCGAGAAGTCGATGGTGAGCAAGCGCGCCGTGGAGCCGTCGTCCGTCGGCGTGCACTCGTAGCCGTAGGTGCATTCGGAAGAGCCGCCTCCATACCCGTAGTCCGAGGACACCCCGGCCACGCGCAGGTACACGTAGGCCTTCGACCCTTCGATGAAGAGTTTCTGGGGCTCGCCGTCCGCCGTCAAATCGAGGAGGCCCACGCGATGAGCGTTCGCCGCCGGCCATGCGTCGACGATCTGGAATTTGCCTTGTGCGAGCACGTAAAAGGCCTGCCCGTCGTTCTTGACGAAATCCGCTTCGTCAACGCCTGCAACCTGCACGTTCGTGCCCGTGGTCGCCGAAGGTCCCGAAGCTCCGGCCCCGGCATTCGGTGAAGGCGCGTACACGACGCCCGAATCAGCATCATCCATCGCGCACGCGGACGACGTTCTTGCGAGCATCGCATCTCGCTGACGCTTCGCATCGAGCGCGAGTCGGGAAACGAGCGCTTGGCGGCGCTTCGAGGCAATGGCCTCGCACGAAGCCCCTTGCGTCGCATGAGCTTCGAGGGGCGCCGAGGCGACCGCGAGGTCCACGGCATTGGACGTCACAGGCAGAGGCGCGGGCGCGTCATCACGCAACGCGCCGCCACAACCGGAGAGCGAAGCGGACGTGGCGAAAAAAGCGGGAAGAAGGAACGACGTGGCGGTGAGATTCTTACGCATCGAGGACAGTCTCCTGCCCCCTCTTTCGCAACCGCCGTGCCACTTGAGCCACGAGCGCGACCAATGCCACTAGACTACTGATGTTGCAGTTCTTTTCTCGTCTTCAAACGGAACCGCCTGCGACGCAAGTGCGCCATGATGTGCCAACCGTCGGCCACGGGTGTCCGGGCCAGCGGCGTGTCAGGACTTTGCGACGTGGGTCGAAGGCCGTTACGCTGACCCCACCGCAACCATCGTTGATCACGAAACCCGGAGTTCCTCCTTGCAACGTTCAGCCGTCTTTACCATCGCCGCCCTTTCGTCCTTCGTTTCCGTCGGCTGCGCGAGCAACACTTCGACCGATGCGGCGGGCACGGTACCCACTTCGGTTCCCGGTATTTTCCCGCAAGGGCTCACCTTCGCTTCGCCGCTCGCGGTTTCGAAGCGGCCCACGACGGCGGCGCGCGTGAAGACGTTCTTCCCCGAGTGGCTCGTTCGGAGCGCCCACGCGGCGGGCACTTACACCTCGGCCTTCGCCGAATCGACGGCGACGATTTCCGGCGTCCTTGGCGGCACCGCGAGCGTCACAACCGCGTTTGACGCCAACGCGTTCGGGCGTCGCCTGCAGCTCACCGCTTGTTACGGGCCCACGATGCGTTACACGGACCACCCGGACGGCGCACCGGGCAACTCCGGAATGCTTCCCCAGGGTGACCTTGGAATTTGGAGCGAAACCGAGGGAACTTCCGGAGAAGTGTGCGCGGCGGCCGAGCTCAATAGCCTCTTTGCGGCGGACTCGGAGCACGCGCAGGCTGTCCTTGTGGCGCTCGCGAAAATGGCGAATGTTCTTTCGGCAAGCCTCCCTGCCGCAGGCTCAACTGCCTCGGCCCTCGCGGGAATGAACGCGCTCGGAATTCCCGGTGTCACCTTCACCCAGGCCGACCTCGCCCTCGACGCCACGGGAAAAACCTGGACGTACGCGCTCACGTTCCGCGCTCCGGGCTCGCACACCGTTGCGGTCACCATGCGCCACACGCCCGGCGTGGATGCCAACCATTATGCGGGCGGGTACACGGTGCAGGTCGACGGCGAACCTCCGTTCCCGAACTGCACGACGGCGTCGACGGTCGATGCGCTCAGCGCGAGCTACGATCGAACCGGCGCGACCACCCTTGAGCTCGTCTCGCGCCGAGGAACCTATTGCGCAACCTCACTCGCGGGAATGCCCTCCACGTTGCTCGACAGCGACGGCCTTCTCGACCCGTCCCAGAAGCTTAGCGCAACGCTTCCCGCGGGCTGGGGCGCCCATTTCGGACGTCTCGGAGCGAGCTTCAACCCTGCGTCCGCAACGCTCCAAGGCGATTACGCGTACGCGTGGCAGGCCGGTCCGCAAGACGGAGCCGCTCGCATTTTCAACCTGCGAATCAACGGCTCGACCGCCGACGGTGAGGCTTTCTTCGGCTTTGGTGATGATGTCGAGCGCACCGACGGGACCATCAAGGGCATGATTTGCAACTGGGCGGGGCCTGGCGCTTCGCGATCGCTCAACACGCTCGTCGCCCAACGGCAATTCGTCACGTTCGATGCGGGAGCCGGCAAATGGACCCAGCCCGCAGGCGGTTCCGACATCCGCTACGCTCCTACGAACTCGTGCACCTACACGAACACGGAGCGAGCTTCCGGAGGTGTGTTTTGGTATGACCGCGACTTGACAACGGCTGCATCTGGGCTGCCAGCACAGGCAAACCTCATCGTTGACCCGGCAGACGCGACCTATACGCTCGACCTCTTCGGGAAGGGCGCGAGCGCAACCATCGCCGACGCGATCGCCGCGCGAGGCGGAAAGCTGCCTCCCGAACTCTGAGATTCGCGCATTCACCCGATGGCGAAGCACGTCGCCGTTTCCTTTTGAGGAGGCGGCGATTTTTCTTCGTAGCCCCGAGACCCCACGCCGATTGCGTCGGGCTACGGCCCGTGGCTTGATTGGCCCCATGTCCGGTCGTCAACGCGCGTGGCTCTTTGGCGCTCTTGCGACCTTGGTGGCGCTCGTGCTCCTCGAAACGCCGGCGCTTGAGTACGTGAAGCCCGCACGCCTCGAAGCGGCGCTTCAGGCTGTGGCGAACCATCCGCTTTTGCCCGTGCTGCTCCTCGGAGCGTTCATGGTGTCGGGGGCGTTCTTCATCTCCGTGTGGCTCCTCATCGCCCAAACGGCGCTCTTTTACGGACCCGCCGTTGCGATTCCCCTCGCGCTTTGCGGGGCGCTTCTTTCCGCCATGACGTTCTACGGCGTGGGGCGTTTGCTCGGGGCCGATGCGGTTCATCGCTTCGCGCCCGCTTCGGTGCAGAGGGCCGTGCGCGGGGCGGGGCTCGAAACCATCATCACCGTTCGCCTGGTTCCGGTGCTTCCGTTCACGTTCGTGAATGTTTGCGCCGGCGCCTTCCACGTGGAGGTCGGGGTGTTTATTCTCGGCACCGCACTCGGCTTGGCACCGGGCATCGTGATGCTCTCGCTGCTTGGAGACCAGTTCATGGCGCTGCTGCGTCACCCGACTCCGAAGGCGATCGCGGCCGCGGCGTTGGGCATTCTGGTCGTGGGCTTCGGCGTGGCGTGGCTCCAGCGCCGCGCACGCGGGAAAGCCTCGCCTAGGGACTGAGGCCATTCGCGTTTGGACCACGGCCATTCATGCGTGAAACCCACGAAGTGCTGCTCGTAAGATTCGACGAAATCATCGTCGGACGTCTACACGAGACGCGTGGATGAGGTACCGTCTCACTCGTGGGCGGCGCGTGACCACACGGGTTGGCTGGAGGCTTTTTGGTTGGAATTTTTTTTGGGCTTTTGGGGTTTCTTGCGGGGGCAGCAACGGGGTTTGCTTGGCGTGCGAAAAGCGACCAGTCGAAGGCGCACCTCGGCGCGCTTGACGACCTTCGCGCGGTCTCGAAAGCGGCGCGCGAAGCGGCCACGGAAGAGCGGCGTGCGTGGACAGAACACCAAGCGTTTTCGGCGGGGCTCCTGCGCGAATTGCGCGCGCCGATTCGTGGAGTGCTCGGTCTCGCCGACAGCTTGGTGAGCGGCGAGGACGTGGTCAGCTCCCGCGTGCAGATGGGGCTTCACGCGATCGTTGCGACCGGCAAGAGCATCGATCGCATGGTCTCGGACGTGACCGAGTGTCGGCGCATGGAGGATCTTCACCTGGACCTCGCGCCCGTCGACCTGCATGCGGCCGTGTCCGAGGTGATGATCGTGCTCGCCCCGCTCGCGGGCGAAAAGACCGTGGAACTCGTCAACGACGTCTCTATGAACTTCCCCATCGCGCGTGGCGACGAGACGCGTATCGCGCAAGTGCTCGTGCACCTCATCGGCAACGCGCTTGAGTGCACGCAACAGGGCGTCGTGCGCATCGGTGCCGAGCGCGTGGCCGGAATGTTGCGCGTGAGCGTGACGGACACAGGGGCCGGTCTTTCCGAAAGTGCGCTCGCGAAAGTGTTCGACGAGCGTGAAGCTCCGCGCGGCATGGCGTTCGTGAGAAAGCTCGTGGAGCTGCAGAGCGGTGAAGTCTCGGCGACGTCTGAGCGTGGTCACGGCTCGACGTTCGCGTTCACCCTTCCGGAGGCCGGCCCTGGCGCGCAACGGCGCGGACACGTGAACGTGCGAACGCTTTCGTCGCGCGCGTATCAGTCGTCCATTCCCGTCGTCAACCGCGCCCTCGCGCGCGTGCTCAAGCATGCACCAAGCTCCGTGATTCGGCTCGACGGGAGCGCAAACACGGCGCCGCCGAACCTTGAATCGTCGCGTTTCAGTCTGCGGCAAAAAGCCCCGCTCGCGCTCCTCGCCGAGCTCGACATCGCACCGAGCTCCTCGCACCTGTCTGCGCCACCGCCTTCATCTTCCGGCATTCCTTCGCGCCCTTCGTTTTGGGCGACGACCGTGCAACCCAAGGTCCTTCACATCGCGGACGAGGTGTCGGCCATCGAGGCGTTTGAGGGGGAAACCGATTCGCTCGGGTGCCTATTCGACCACGCGCTCACGGAAGCCGACGCGCTCTCGCGTCTTGCCCGCGACCCGTCGTTCGCCGCCGTGGTGGTTGACCTGCGAAGCGCGCGGACGAACCTCGTCGCGTTCGCGCGCGACCTTCGCAAACACGAGAGTGCCGCGCTCCTTCCGCTGGTCTTCGTGATCGACGCTTCGCTTTCGGTGACGCCAGAAGCGCTCTTTTCCGCGGGCGCGAACGACGTCATCGTGCGGCCGTATGCGGCGACGGAGCTCGTTGAACGCCTTCGCTCCCAGATCGCGGTCGCACGCCTCTCGCGCGCGGCGCAACGCGTGATTCCCCGCGAGTTTCTGGCACTTCTCGGATGCACGTCCTTCGACGAACTCTCGCTCGGCACGTGCGTCGAGCGCGAGATGAGCGTGCTTTTCGCGGACCTTCAGGGCTTCACGAAGGCGTCTGAGCGCATGACGTCGCGGCAAGTGTTTGCATGGCTCAACGATCGTTTTGGCGCGGTCGTGCCTGCGCTTCGCGCAAACGGTGGCTTTGTCGACAAGTTCATCGGCGATGCGGTGATGGCGCTCTTCGCCGACGGACCTGCGGGCGCGCTCCGTGCCGCCATCGAGGCCGCTCACGCGATGCGGGCCATCGATCCCGTCAACCGCCTTGGCATCGGCGTTCATCACGGCCCCACGATGATCGGAACCCTTGGCGAGCGCGAGCGCTTTTCTCCGACGGTGGTCAGCGACACCGTGAACGTGGCCGCACGCCTCGAGTCCCTCACCCGCCGCTTTGAATCGAGCGCGCTCGTCAGCGAAGAGACCCTGAACCAGGTCGACGCCGCCGTGCGTCCCTCCACGCGATACCTCGGCGCTTTCCGCGTAAAAGGGCGCGGGAAGGCTCTACGCATTCACGAGCTCCTCGACGCGGAAGAGGCGGAACTCTCTGCAAAGAAGCGCGCCGCCGGGCCTATTCTCGAACAAGTCATTCAGTTCGTCGGTCGCGGAGACCTCGAAAATGCGTCGCGTGCCGCCTCGATCGGAGCTGCTGAGCACCCGGAGGATCGAACGCTTGCATTCTACATCATTGAGCTTGACCGCATCGCGCGGCGCGAGAGCAACTTCGACGGCGTGATCGCATTGCAGGAGAAGTGAGTTGACCGAGCCACGCGGAAAGCCTCAGCCCCTCGAAGGGGCCGTCGAGGTGGCGAAGGTTTCGTCGTCCATGGCCCGCGGCGTGGGGGTGACGGTCGCGGTCATCGTCGCGCTCCTCACGGCGATGGCTTTTTTGTATTTGCGGCTCACGGAACGCGAACGTCGCAACGTGCTTTCCGCGAGGGAATCTTCAGCCATTGCGCTCGCCGACCTGTTTTCGGAAAACGCACGAGCACCGATCGACTTCCGCGACGAAGAGAGCGCGCGAAAGGCGGCGGAAACCCTTCGCACAAACCCGTCGGTCCTCGCGTCCGCCATCTATTTGCGCGATGCAGAGCTGCCGTTTGCGGCGTATCACCAGGGCACCGCGTCGCTGCCGCCGGCGCAGGCTCCAGGAACGGTCGCGTGGATTCCCGCATCGGATCCGAACCTGCTTCGCGTTTCGCGCACGGTTGCGGCGGAGTTAGCGGGCAATCCGAGCCTCGGCTGCGTCGTCGTGGACTTCAGTCTCGAGCAGGAAAACAAGGCGTTTGCGGAAGGCCGCCGCACGCTGCTCGCGCTCTCGCTCGGCATGGCCGCAGGACTCTTCGTCGTGCTCGGCGTCATTCTTCGCGTGTCCCATGCTGCGGCGGAGGCGTCGCGACGGGCCACGGAAAAAGCGCTTCTCGACCAAGAGTTCGCGAACGACGAGCTCAAGCGCCTCGACAAACTGAAGGACGAGTTCCTCGCAAACACGTCGCACGAGCTTCGCACACCGCTCCACGGTATTTTGGGTCTTACGGAGGCTGTGCTGCGGCGCGAAGGGGACGACCTTGATCATGCCTCGCGCGAGCACCTCGAAATGGCGCTCGCGTCGGGTCGTCGCCTCGCCTCGCTCGTGAACGATATCTTGGATTTTTCCAAGCTTCGGCACCAGAAACTCACGCTACGAAACAAGGTCATCGACGTGCGCGCGGCGGTGGACCTCGTGCTTACGGTCACGCTTCCCCTCGCGCAGCCCAAAGGGCTCACGCTGCGAAACGACGTGGGGCGCGACGTGCTGGTCCTCGCGGACGAGTCGCGCTTGCAGCAGATTCTGACGAACCTCGTCGGCAACGCGGTGAAGTTTACCCCGAGCGGAGCCATCGCTCTCTCGGCGCGCGTCGAGGGCGATCGCGTGGTTTTGTCCGTGAAAGACTCGGGCATCGGCATCCCAAAGGACGCTCAAGAGCGCATCTTTGAGTCCTTCCAGCAAGGAGACGGGTCGACGGCGCGCGAGTTCGGCGGCACGGGGCTCGGTCTTGCGGTCACGCGGCAGCTCGTCGGGCTCCACGGCGGTTGCGTTTCGGTCGAGTCGACGCCGGGGCAAGGCAGTACATTTGCGTTCGACCTGCCTGCGGCGAGTGACGATGCGGTGGCCGATGGCACGGGCTCGGTGCTCATGCTCGCAGCCGAGGCGTCCAAGCAAATAGCCTTGAGCGCGGCGCCTTCGCGTTCGTCTGACCTGAGCTCGAAGCCGCGGGCACCTTATCGCGGAAAGCTCCTCGTGGCCGACGACGATCCGGTGAACATTGAGGTACTCCGCGCGCAGCTCGACCCGGAAGGTTACGTGCTCGTCGTTGCGCGCGACGGTCAACAAGCCATCGATGCATTCTACAAAGAAGGGCCCTTCGACGGTCTTTTGCTGGACGTCATGATGCCGAAGCTCACGGGGCCTCAGGTCGCCGAGCGCATTCGAAAAGAGTACCCGGCGGGGGCGCTCCCCATCGTCATGCTCACCGCCAAGAGCCGCCCGGAGGACGCCGTCATCGGCATGCGCGCGGGCGCCAACGACTACTTGAGCAAGCCCTTCCATCGCGAAGAGCTTCTCACGCGCCTCGCGGTGCATATCGATGCGGCGCGAACGCTTCGGGCCGTCGAGCGCTTCATGTCGCCGGCTCTCGCTCGCCTCGTGGGCGCGGCACACCCGTCGATGCTCCAGCTCGGTCAAGGCAGTGGTCGCACGCTAGGGCTCGTACGCGTAGCGATTCGCGGGCTCGCGGAGATGTCGGCGCGTCTCGACGAAGCCACGCTCTTCTCACGCCTCGGTGAAATCGTGCGCATTCTCGCGTCGACCTTCGAGGAGCACGGAGCCATCGTCGAGGCGATCGTCGACGACGAGTTCTGCGTGCTCGTCGAAGCGCCAAGCTACGAGATGCTGAAAGCCGCACGCAAGGCGTTGACGCGCGTGGAGCCCCACATGTCGCGCCACTTGCACGTGTCGGTGGCGCTTCACAGCGGCCACGTGAAGCTCGGTGTGCTCGGGGATGACCATTGGGTGACGGTGCGCACCGTGGGCGAGAGCGTGCTCACCGTGGGCGCGCTTGGACGCTGGGCCGTGGCGCGCGGCTTCGACATCATTCTCACCGACAGCCTCCTCTCCAAACTCGAAGGACGGCCCCTCGTGCGCCGCCTGGGCACGGCGCGACTCGGTGCGGAAGGGCACCCGGTCACGGTCTTCGAATCCGTCGACGCGAACGATACGCGCGTCAACTTGGACGAGCTCGTCGATGCGGTGGAGGCTGGGCGCCACGCGGAAGTCGAAGCAGCGCTCGTGAACCTCGATGCGCACGACCCCTTGGTGATTCTCTTGGCGGAGCAGTGCGCACAGGGACAAACGGAGCTCCGCGTTCACGCCTTTTGAGCCTTTTGAGCCAAGCGCACAAGACTCTTCAACCCACGGGCTCAAGGACGCCGCGAAACACACGAACGCCCGCCTTTTGAGGGGCGGGCGCGCGATGAATCGCCACAAACGATGGTGCGGCGCCGGTGCGAGAGCCCAGCGCCGTGCGAATCAGGTGTTGCCGGCGATGCTCAGGCCCCAATGGCGGACCGAGTTCTTCTTCACGCCGACCGCGTAGAGAACGTCCGTGAGGATATTCGCCGCAGGGACAATTTCGAAGAACCAGGAGAAAACCTTGACGTCGAGGGTCGCGTCAATCTTCACGCCGACCGAGTCGACCTGAATTTTGAGGTTACTGCCCTGGGCATTGAGCATGCCCTTCATGTCGTTGTTCTTCGGGTAAACTTCTTCGTACCAGGCTTTTTCTTCCTCGTCGAAGTTGCCAATCCACCAGTCGCACTTGCTGATGGTGGTGCTGTCGAACGAGTTTTTCATCGCAGCCGCGAGCTTCTGCGAGTTATTGCCCGAAATGTAGACGTTGAAGCCGTAAGGGTCGCCGACGCCGCCGCCGTATTCAACGCTTTCGATGATGCCAACGCACTTGACCTTCTCGGCGGCAATCGCAATGCC
>CAIQDA010000211.1 GCA_903870415.1 uncultured delta proteobacterium | reverse complement strand
GACGAACTGCAAGTGTCGCGCGTTCATCCGGAGATCGCCAAGCTTCTTGGGCGTCTGCGCCATCGCTACTCGTATGCGCAGAACGTCCTTCGTCACTCGGTCGAGTGCGCGCACCTGACGGCGCTCATGGCCGCGGAACTCGGACTGAACGAGAAGCAGGCGCGTCGGGCCGGGTTGCTCCACGACATCGGCAAGGCCGTGAGTCACGAACAAGAAGGTGGTCACGCCGTCATCGGCGGCGCCCTTGCACGCAAGTTTGGGGAAGACGCCATCGTTGCCAATGCGATCGCGTGCCACCACGACGACGAACCGGCGATCAGCGTCATCGGGCACTTGGTCACCGCCGCGGACGCTCTCTCGGGAGCACGCCCTGGGGCCCGCCGCGAGGCGCTCGAGAGTTACGTGAAGCGGCTCCACGACCTTGAGGCCATTGCGTCGCGCTTCATGGGCGTCGAGCGTAGTTTCGCGATCCAAGCAGGTCGTGAAGTCCGCGTCATGGTCGAGCCGGGCGAAGTGACCGACGCGGAAGCCGCTCTTCTCGCTCGTGAGATTTCACGGTCGATCGAAGAAGAACTCACGTACCCGGGGCAAGTGCGCGTGACCGTGGTCCGTGAAACGCGCGCTGTGGATTACGCTAAATAGCTGTAGCACATACGACGGCTACTTGCGGGCTTGGCACGTCTGGCAAATGCCGTAGAGCTCGTGCTTGTGGCTACGCAGGCGGAAGCCATAACGGGCGGCGATCTCGTCCTGAATGGACTCGACGCGTTCGTCTTCGAATTCCGTGATGCCGTTGCACGCGGTGCAGATGAGGTGGTCGTGGTGCGACGACTCGTCGGCGAGCTCGAAGCGCGTGAGGCCGTCGCCGAACTGGCGCTCGTTCGCAACGCCGCACTCGGTTAGCAGTTTCAACGTGCGGTACACGGTCGCGTAGCCCACGCGCGGGTCGTGGGAACGGACGCGCGTCAAGAGCTCCTCGATGCTCACGTGGTCGGCGCTCGCCAGGAACGTGTCGACGATGACGCGGCGCTGGTCGGTCGACCGAAGCCCTTTGCGCGCCATGTAGGCGCGGAGCATTTCACGAGCTTGCTCAAGCGTTTCCTCGGACGGGGTGTGCCCAGGATGCGACGCGCGATCGACGCTCATGGTGATCAGCGCTGGATGGGAAGACCAGCGCCCTCCCAGGCGAGAAAGCCGCCTTCGAGAAACCCGACCGGGACTTCCGCCTCGATGAGCTTCATCGCAGCCTCTTGGCTTTGGACTCCGCCGCGGCAATACAGGATGGGCGTGGCACCGAGCATGAAGAGTTCGCCGAGGCGCTCTCCGATCGTCTCCGCAGGGAAATTCTTGGCGCCGGGAATGCGCGCACGCCCGTAAGCATTCGCATCACGCACGTCGACAGCCACGACCTGACCCGCCTTGATGAGCTGCGCGAGCTCGACGGCCTTCACTGCGCCTTCGGGGCGTGGAAGGTGTTTGTCGAGCATCTGCATGAGCTGCTTGCGTGGAACCGCGCCGAGGGCCGCATCGACGACGCGACCGCCCGCAACTACGAAGAACATCGGGACGGATTTCACGCGGAGCGATTGCGCCAGTCGCGGTGACTTGTCGATGTCGACCTTGACGATGCGCGCTTTGCCCTCGAGCTCCTTCGCGAGAGCTTCGAGCTCCGGCGCCATCGCTTTGCATGGCTGGCACCACTCGGCACCGAACTCCACGAGCACGGGCAATTCGCTCGCGAGAACCTCTGCTTCGAAGTCGGCTTCGTCCACCGTGGGCACGAGGCCGGGGGCTTTTGTTGCGCCTGCTGGGCCCGCTGGGCCTCTTCCGCCGATGATCATGGGTCACTCCAAGTCCGCGTCGCTTACCATGGCTCGCGCGCCGATGTGGGACTCTCCGTTTGCGGAAAAAAGCTCGTCGCCCGCTCCATGACGCAGGACGCGAAGGGCGAGCCGAAGCGCCGGGAGGACGAGGGCCGCGCGCGTGAGGCCAGGCAGAGAAGCGGGGCTCATCCAGTCGCCATGCGCGAGGGTCGATCCGAGTCCACCAAGGTGTCCGCGGGCTTCGAGGGCGAGCACGGCGAGGAGCGTGCAAGGCGCGGTGGCCGCGAGGGCTGCACGCGAGAGAAACGGCTTCGTTCGCTCCACGAGCCGAGCGAGGGGATCGAGGCGCAACCGCTCTTCATGCGCGACGGACAAAAGAAGACAAGCGGCCGACACCGCCGACGTCGCGAGGAGCAAGAGCACTTCGTCACCGAGGCCTGCGGTCGATGCCGCACGCGGAAGGAGCACCGCGGCACCAAGGCCAGGCAACCACGAACCTGCAAGCGCGACGGTGCGGGGAAGGCGCAGGGTCAAGGCCGCTTGCGCGAAGAGCGCCAAAAGACCGCGCGCGAGTGCCAATGCGGCGAGGGCTCGCTCCGCGGTGACGACGGTGGCCAGGGTCGATTGCGATTGGGCGATCGGCGTGGTTTCGCTCGTCGTCCAGCTCGACCATGCGCGCTCGAGCATGCGTGCGAGTCGCGTTTCCCGAAGCGCCCACGGAATGCGCCGGTCGGCGGGATGCGGCTCGTAGTCCCATCGGTGATCATCGAGCCACGCTGTCCAATTGTCGACCGCGGCGTTGACCTCGGCGCTCGTGGCGGTGAGGCGAAGTTCCGGTCCGCGCGTCGTGGCCTCGTGCGCCAAGCGCGTGAGCAAGTGAAGTTCTTCGCGGGATCGTGTGAGGCCCATCGCGCGGACGAGGGACGGGACGGCGACGGTGCCGAGGCGGCGAACGGACTCTTCGCGCCCTTTGCTCGGATGGATGACGAGCCTGTCGACGGCGAGCTCGGCTTCGTGCGGCGTCAAGTCCGGCCCTTCGATGGTTGCAATCTGCAACCACCTTTCGACGGGGTGTTCCTCTTCGCTTCCGTCGTCGACGTTGCTTGGGAAAGCCTTCGGAAGAGCGGCTTGCAGGAGGACGTCGAGGCTCGTGCGATCGTCACCGCTTGCTGCGCGGAGGCGTGCGAAAAGCGGAGGTGCAGCGGCCGACCCGAGGCGCCCAATGCCCACCTTGGCGGCGGCGAGGTCCGTTGAAGCGAGCGCGAGGCAGGCCTCCACGCGCGCGGTGCTGTCGAGCGGATGCGATGCAAAAAACTTAGGCAGCAGCGACCCGTCGCCTCCGAGCTGACGCCAATCGGCACCGGAAGGGCAGGGGGGGCCCGCGTCGATGGTCCGCGGCCCTGCGGCAGCGAAAGCCGCAGCGATGAGCATGACGAGGAGCACCGCCTCGACGCACCAGGCCACGAACCCTAAGATGAGCGCCCGCACCATCGAGGCCCTTCGTAACAGTTTTCGATGCGTTCCGGGCTTTCCCACGCGGCCCGAGGTCAGGTACCCAAGAGGGATGACGAATCGCGAACTCGAAGCAGCTGTTCAAACGTGGATCGCCGGCGACATCGACGACGCGGACCGTGCGGAGCTCGAAGCGCTTGTGAGCGCCGGTTCTTGGACGGTGCTCGCCGACAGGTTCGCGGGCGACCTGGCGTTTGGAACGGCGGGTCTTCGCGGGCGGATCGAAGCGGGGCCCAATCGCATGAACCGCGCCGTGGTCATCCGCGCGACGGCGGCGGTGGCCGATTGGCTTCGCGAAGAGGAAAGTGCAGCGGGCGGCCTCGTGGTCATCGGTCGAGACGGTCGTCGCAAGAGCGACGTGTTCCTTCAGGACGCCGCGGCGGTGCTCGTGGCTCAAGGGTACCGCGTGGCTCTTCTCGATCGTCCCGTTCCGACACCGCTTGTGGCCTTCGCTGCACGGCGCCTCGGAGCGGTGGCCGCAATCGCGATCACAGCCAGTCACAATCCGCCGGATGACAACGGCTATAAATTGTATGACCGAACCGGTGGCCAGATCGTATCGCCGGCGGACGAACGCATTGCGAAGCGCATCGTCGAGTTGGGGGCCGCGCGAGACGTGAAACGTGCGTCGCTCGAAGGGTCCGCTCTCGTGTCGTCGCTCGGAGCCGACATGGACCGCGCGTTTCTCGACGCGGTGAAGGGCGCAGCCCGCGTGTCCTCATCGCACGTGCCGTTCACCGTCGTGTACACGCCGCTTCACGGTGTCGGCGCTCCGTTTATGGTGCCCGCGCTTCGCGAGGCTGGCTTCGAGTCCGTCCACGTGGTGCCCGAGCAGGCGGAGCCCGACAGCAACTTCCCAACGGTGAAGTTTCCGAACCCGGAAGAAAAAGGCGCGCTCGATTTGGCGTTTGCCCTCGCGCGCGAGAAGTCCGCGGACCTCGTCGTCGCGAGCGACCCCGATGCGGATCGCTTGGCGATCGCGATTCCCGATCCGCGCACGCCGGGCGCATTCGTGCAGCTTACAGGCAACGAAGTCGGCGTCCTCCTCGCCCATCACTTGTTTGGGCAAACGCCGATCGCCGACCGCGGAAAGCAGCTCGTCGTGCGGTCCATCGTGTCGACGCCGATGCTCGACAAACTCGCGGCGTCTCATCACGCGCACTCGGATTCGACGCTCACGGGCTTCAAGTGGATCGCGCGCTCGTTTACGGCGCACCGGGCGCAGGGCCTCGAGCCTCTCTTCGGATTCGAAGAAGCGCTCGGTTACTGTGTGCGTGAGATTGTCGGCGACAAGGATGGCATCGCCGCGGCCGTAGCCTTCTGCGATCTCGCGCGCGGACTTCGCGCGGAAGGTCGAACAATCCTCGATGTGCTGGGAGACCTCTACGCATCGCTTGGCGCGTTTGCGAGCGCCCAGGCCACGGTGCCGCATCCGACACCGGAAACGCGAGCTGCTGTGTTCGCGGCCCTCGATGCCCTCATGGCGAACCCTCCTAAAGAAGTGCGCGGCCGTAAGGTCATCGCCGTGGGGGACTTCACGACCGGCGTGCGCCGCACGGCCGAGGGCGTTGAAACGGCGTTGTCGCTGCCGAAGACGCTCCTCGTCGAGCTTGAGTTCGAGGGCGGAAGTCGCATTCTCGTCCGACCGAGCGGCACCGAGCCGAAGACGAAAGTCTATGCGGACGTGCTTGGAGCCCCGGAAAAACCCGCGTCTCCGCTCGCAGCGAGGGAAGCGGCACGGAACGAAGGACAGGCGATGGCCGATGAAATAGCGGCGAGGCTTCGGACAGCTTGACAGAGACAAAACCCTGGGGCAGGGTGCGCGTCCCGCGTTCGCCAGGGTAAACGGTCTCCATCCCCATGGAGGCGTCCTCGACGAAGCGGATCTAGGAGTTCCCATGCCCAAGATGAAGACCCGCAAAGCCGCTGCGAAGCGCTACAAGGTGACCGGCTCAGGCCGAGTCAAGCGCACGAAGTGCGGTGGCCAACACGGCATGATCGACAAGTCCCGCACGCGCCTTCGCCGTGTTCGCAACAACGACATGGTCGACAGCTCCATGGAGAAGCACGTGAAGCGTCTTCTTCCGTACGGCTGAGCGTCCCAGGATAAAGGTTAAGGAGTCGATCTATGCCTCGTGCAAAACGTGGTTTTAAAGCCCGTCGTCGTCGCAACCGTATTCTCGAGGTTGCGTCTGGTTTCCACAGCGCCCGCTCGCGTCTCTTCGCTTACGCGAAGGAATGCGTGATGAAGGCTTGGGTGTATGCGTACGCCCACCGCAAGCGAAAGAAGCGTGACTTTCGCCGTCTCTGGGTCGTGCGCATCAACGCCGCGGCCCGTCAGAACGGCACGACGTACTCGCGACTCGTCGCGGGTCTCAAGAAGTCGAACATCGCCCTCGATCGCAAGGTTCTCGCGGACCTCGCAGCCCTCGAGCCAACGACGTTCACCGCGGTCGTCAAGGCCGCCGGCTTCACCGTCGCCTAGTGACTAGGTGCCGGATTTGGGGGGCTGAATAAGCCTCCCGGACTTCGGTCCATTCTGAGCCGTGCTTCCCAAAAGGAGGCGCGGCTCGTGTTCATTTTGGAGCAATTCCCGTGCGCTCAAACCTTTGCACAGCGTCGCTTTCGACGGTCCTTGCGTGCCTCCCCCTCGTGTCCGGTTGCGGAAGCAGCTCGGACAGCCCTCCGGTGCCCCGTGCGCATCTTCTCGTCGACGCCAACCGTGACGGTCTCGCGAATGACGCCGACTTGGCCATCGATCGCACCGTTTGGGACGAGACGCGTGGCGCCGTGTTCCTCGCGAACATCGACGACGATAGCCTTCGATGCCCGAAGACGGCGGCGACGGACGACGCGATTGCCGCGTGCAACGACGCGACCGACGACGTCGTGAATGGCGACGACGACGCGCTCGACTTGGCTCCGCTTCGACTGACTGCAGCGGCGCTTCCCGCGGGGGCCACAGTCGAGATCGCCGCGCAAGGTGCCGCCGAAGGTCGCGTGCGCCTCTTTGTGAAGCGCGACGGAGCTTACGCGGACGCGACGACGGGAACGCTTTCGCTGAGCGTCGAGGACGCGCTCGCGGGCATCGACCTTGGGCTCGAAGGCCTCGACATCGTGCGCGACGCGGCTGTTTGGGACGGCGTCGTGGACCTTGCGTTGACCGTGAAAGACGCCGCGGGAACCGTGCTCGCGAGCGACACGGCCCGCATGCGTGTGGCCCCGATGTTTCTCAGTCACCACCTGCTCGCAGCGGAAAAGACCTTCGCCACGAAGCTTCCCGCGAACATGGACGATGGAACCTCGGCCGCGTTCTGTCGCGACGTCGGTGCGGCAACGCAGGGCGCGTCCGTGGCCGGTGGTTTCACGCCGGTCGATGCGCAAGACCAATGGGCGCAAGACTACTTTGAGACGGCGTTCACCACGATGCCCGGCCCAGACGGCGTGCAGCGGGGGATGCGCATTTACATTCGTTCGGCGAACTACAACTTCAACAACGCGGGCGCGGTGAACGCCAAGTTTCCGCTTCGCGTTGCGGGGCGCGTCGTGTTCAGCAAGTTCCGCGGCAAGGACGTTGCGGGTCTGCAGCAGTACACGCTCGGCAAGAACCTCGACAACGACAGCTACGATTCTTTCGGAAATACCGAAACTATCCCGCCTCACAACTTCGGCGGCAAGACGTACCCGATGGGCCGCATCATGCGCGGGGCCACGAGCACGGACTTCCCAGAGCCAAGCTTTCGCAAAATGCTCGAGAGCCAAGGGTTTCAAGACCCGGTTTACATCGACACGAGCTGGCTGATGGTCGGTCACGTTGACGAAACGACGAGCTTCGTCAAGGCCCCAGGCCCCCTTGGATGGAAGCTTCTGCTGGCGGACACCGCTCTTGGCAAGAAGCTCCTCACCGATGCCGTGGCAGCCGGCGCGGGCGCGACGAAGATGTTCGTGGGCATGAACTGGTACGACGATCAGGGCAACCCGACCCCGGCCGAGACCACCGTTTCTGGCGTTCTCGCCGATACGGCGGTCATGGCCAAGAGTGCCGAGGTGGCCATCGCGGAGGAGCATCAGCTCGAGCAGCTCAAGGCCGCGGTTGGTCTCAAAGACGACGACGTGCTTCGCGTCCCGAGCCTCGACCAGCCCGTGGGCGGCAAAGCGCTCGCGTATGTTCCGGGTATGGTTAACGGAATCTACCTGTCAGACACCGTATTCGGTGCGCCTGAGACCCACGGACCGCTCGTGGGCGGCATCGATCCGTTCAAGGCCACGTTCGAGGCGACCCTCGCCACGGCGGGTATCCGCGTCGTCTGGATCGAGGACTGGGACCTCTATCACGCCGAAGCAGGTGAGGTTCACTGCG
>CAIQDA010000210.1 GCA_903870415.1 uncultured delta proteobacterium | reverse complement strand
TTTCGTGGCGCCCGAGGCCATGCGTGCGCCCCGAGCCGCCTGCGCCATCCTCCTCTTGCCGAGCCTCGTTGGCGTCGCGTTGGCCCTCGTTCCTTCAGCGGACGGTCGCTTTGCAGCCGCCGCACTCTACGGGCATGCACCACGACGCCAAGCCGCGTTTGCCGTTACGCGCGCGACCACCGGCACCATCCTTGTGGCGTTCGCCGCGCTGCACATGGCCCTTGCGCCCGTCTACACTTCGCGCCCGGTGGCCATCGCGCTCGTGGCCGTTTCGATCTCCGCGGCCCTCGGAACCTTCGCAACGACGATCGCCAGCGCCCTGCGTTTTACCTCGCGTCCTTATTCGGCGTTCGCGTTGCTTTTGGCGCTGACCATCGCCGCAGAGGCCCTCGCACGCACGGCCCCGATCGGCGACCTCGCGTCCACGTGGGTGTCTCCCGTGCGGTCCCTCGTGCTGCAGCTCGTCGCCTTCGACGCGCGCCCGCGCTTCTTTCTCGCCCTTCCGGTGCACGCCGCAATCGCGGCTGCGACGCTTTACGGAATCCTCTCGGAGCGTCGTTTCGTGCGCTTGGCCGAACGCTCGTTTGGGGGCCCGTGAGTCGCCTCGTCCTCGATCGCATCGTGCTTCGTCGCGGAGTGCGCACGCTCGGCCCCGTCTCCGGATCGTTCGGCCCGGGCGTTCATGGCGTCGCGTGCGTGGCGCTCGACGATCGCCTTGCGCTCGAAGAAACGCTGGGCGCGCGCGCGGGCACCTTCGAGGGTTCCATGACCGCCAGCCACGGCGGACAGAGCTCCGCCATCGCGTACCTCGGGGACCTTTTGCCGCTTCCCGCAGGCTACTCGGCGTCCGCCTTCGCGAGGCTCCTCGTTGGCGACGCCGCGGCCGACGTCCTGCACCGCTGCGGCATCGACGCTTCCACCTCGACGCACTTGCTCTCGTCACGCGACGCCTTCGCTCTCGCCCTCGGGCTCGTGGGTGCCATGGAGAACGTGGGCGCACTGCTCGTGCCTGGACCACCGTCGCTCGTGTCCGCCCACGACGAACGCGAGGCCGCCGCACGTCTCCGGTCTCTCGCCGCGACGGGTATTCCGGTGCTCGTCTTCCTCGGCCCCGGCGCGAACGAAGCCCGCTGGGTCGATGATTTGCTGCTCATTGACGAGCGAGGCGCCGCGTCCGAACCTCGGAGCCTCACGGCATTTCAAGCGCCGGTGCGCGCCGTCACGGTGCGAGGCAACGACCTCGATGCGCTCGCCGCACGCCTCATCCGAAGCGGCTTCGAGCTCGCCCTCGACGACGCGGGCACGGAACTCACCGTGCGATCGTCGAAGCCCTACGAACTCGAACGCGCCCTGACCGACGCGCTCGCCGAACACCCTTCGCGCATCGACGGGGTCGTGAGATGCCCGTGAGTCCGCTCCTCTCCGACCTTCGCTTCTGCGTAAACGCAGCGAGTGCAGACTTCATTGCATGGGTCCGCGGCGCATCGTTTGTCGTGCGAACCGCCCTCTTTTCTCCCTTCGCGCTCCTCTTCGTCGCCCGCGCTCGCGAAGGCGCCGCCGACGACACACTCGGGATTCTCACCTCGGCACTCGTGCCGCTCCTGGCGTTCTCGTGGGCATGGGGCTGGGGCCAAGGTGCCCACGAGCGCTTGCGATTCCTTCGCGTCGCTCGAGCTTCGCAGTCGTTGCCCGCAGCCCCGTTCGCCGTCGTCACGTCGCTCGTGATGGTGGCGTCGTCGATTATCTTCGCCGCGTTCGGCACCATCGTCGCAAGGCGCGGCGGGGCTCCATACGCGGACGCGCTCGCGGTGGGTCGCGTATGCTTTGCGTCTGCGATAGCCTTTGAAGGCTTCGGGCTCATCGCGTCGCGAAGGCCCACATTTGGTTCGTTTTTCCTGCCGTTTATCTTCGTGTCGATGCGCATGCACCGCGAGTGGCTCTACGCCCTCGTGCCTACCACCCACGCCTTTGCGCTCACCGTCGATCCGGCCACCGGTTTTGAGGCGCGCCTTCGCTTCGCGGCCCTCCTCGGCTTCGGCCTCTTCGGGCTCGTGAGCTTCGTTCGCGCGAGGCCCCTCAGCACCGCGGCCACCGCGCCTATTCGGACGGCGTTGTCGCCTTCGTCAGCGCGTCGATAACCGCTTTGGTCGCATCGAAGAGCCGACCCTCAAGCGTGTAGCTTGCATCTTGTTGCTTGCGTGATGCATGCACTTTCATCCTGAATCGCAAGCCTGCCTCCAGGAGTTCCGCCTCGCGACGGCTTCCCGGCGGCGAGGGAACGCTCGACCGGAGCGTGATGGCGTCGCCCTTGAGCGCGACAACCGTTCCCTCCCCCGCGTCCACGAAGCGAAACGCTGCGGCGTTCTCGTTCACGTCACCCATCAGCCTCGCTCCTTGCGTGCGCGATCCACTTCCGAGCGTGCCTCGCGATCGGCGGTCTTCTTCGCGATGTCGGCGCGCTTGTCGTACTTCTTCTTTCCGACGCCGAGCACGAGCTCGACCTTGAGCCGACCGTCCTTGAAGTAGAGCCTCGACGGCACGAGCGTTTTACCGCCGCGTGCGAGCTCTTTTTCGAGCTGATCGATCTCGTGGCGGTTGGCGAGAAGACGTCGCCCTCGACGCTCTTCGTGGGGAAACGCCTTGGCGTAGGACCACTGACCGATGTGGAGCTGCTTGAGCACGAGCTGACCGCTGTCGACGGTCGCGTAGGCGTCCGAAATGTCGACAAGGCCCTGGCGAAGCGATTTGACCTCGCTGCCCACGAGCACGATGCCGCATTCGATGCGGTCTTCGATCGTGTAGTCGAAGCTGACGCGACGGTTTCGCGTCACATCATTTTCACCCTTCGCTACCCGTGTGGCTTTCTCGTTCATGGCCTTTAGCCGCCGTCGATGGCCAGGCGCGCTTCGACTTCGTCAAGACGACGACAAAGCACCGCGTTTTGTTTTGCCAAAATGCGTAGCACGTCGGCCACCGGGTCCGGCAGGTTTGCGTGCTCGAGGGATGCCGCGCGCAGGCATTCGCTTGTCGCGCAGCTTCGGGTAACGAACGACCATGAGCAAGCAACCGACCACGCTTCCTCCTTGGCATCGCGTCGACGGGCCTCACGAGATCGCGCGAACCGGCCCGCTCTCCGCCTGCGTGACCACCTGGGAAAATAGCTCCAAAGCGCATCGCTTGAGCGCCCTCGAAATCGTTTCCCGCGACTGGTGCAACGTGGTCGCCGTGACCAAGAACGGCGACGTGGTGCTCGTGCGGCAGTTTCGCTTTGGCATCGACGACTTTTCTCTCGAGACCCCGGGCGGCGTCGTCGACGACGGTGAAACGCCTGAAACGGCTGCTGTCCGCGAGCTCTTCGAGGAAACGGGCTACCGCGGCGACGCCCCCGTGCGCCTCTCGCGCGTGAACCCGAACCCCGCGCTCCAAGCAAACGAAGCTCATGGATTTCTTGTGCAGAATGCAACATTCGTTGGCGGGCATAGCGCCGACGACGGCGAAGAGCTCGAGGTCGTCACGGTTCATGGGGCTGCCGTTTCGCGGCTGATCGCCGATGGATCGATTTCGCACGCGCTCATCGTCGTGACCTTGCAGGCATGGCTGGGCATGGGCTCGCGAACGCCCTAGGAACAGTCGCGCATGCGTCCCGCAGCCTTTCAACCTCAGCTCCAGCTTTTCGTCTGCGCGAACGAACGCGCGGCCGATGCACAGCTTGGCCCTGGTTGCGGCGCGCGAGGACGTGACGTGTTTGCCGCGTTGAAACGAGAGGCGCAACGCCGGGGCCTGGCTTCGTCCGTATGGGTCACGGAAACCAAGTGCCTCGGCGTCTGTCCGAAAGACGGTTGCGCCCTCGCGATCTCCCACGGCGGCGGTGTATTCGAAGGCGTCTCAGTGGACGACGCACGTGCGCTCATGGCGAGCGTGGAAGAAAGGCGACGAGAATGAAGCCTGTCACGGTGGAAACGATCGAAAAGCTCTTGTGCGACATGGAAGAACTCCAGCGCGAGAAGGTGTTCAACCTCGCGCGCCGGCTCAAGCCCGGGCTTACCCTCGAAGACATGCGAAACCCGCACGACTTCCCCGAATTGGGCGACACGGACTGGCACTACGAGGACGGAATTCTCACGGGAATTCAGGCGACGCTCGCGGCGTTGCGTGCCCTCGACAAGTCCGCCGCACCGAGCGAGAGCTGAGCCCATGGCGCAAAAGCGCTCGTCCAAGGTCGACCCGTCGCATCCGTTCGCCAAACTCGCGGAGGTAAAGGTGCAGACTGCACCGACGTCCACGACCTCGCGTACGGGTACGAAACCCGGCCCCGCAGCCGCCGCACGAAAGGCGCCACCGCCTCGCCCCGCGCCGCCCTCGACGCTTTACGACGAAGACGATCGCGCTGCGTTTGCCCTGTTCATCGAGGGCGTGATGCCGCTTGCCGAACGCCCCATGCCGCTCGACGTGCTTGGCGGCGGCTCGGCCAAGCATCGTGCCCGACTCGAAGAAGAGTCGAGCGTGGTGTCGGCGGCAGAGGAAGCCGTGCGCGCACAACTTCGAAGCCTCGTCGACCCGGGCAATCGCTTCGAGGTTCGCGAAGACGGTCGGAGCGTTGAAGGGCGCCGCGTCGAACTGCCCATCGCCAAGCTCGGCGAGCTTCGCCGCGGAACGTACAGCGTGTCGCAAAGCGTCGACCTCCACGGCAAGTCGCTCGACGAAGCGAGAGAGGACCTCCTGCGTTTTCTCGCACGCGAGACCTCCATGGGCGAACGCGCGGTGCTCGTCGTGCACGGAAAAGGAAATCACTCGCCGAAGGGGCAGAGCGTGCTCCGTCTCGAGGTCGCCGCGTGGCTCTCGCAAGGTGCTGCCAGCGAATACGTCAGTGCCTTCTGTACGGCGCTCCCAGACGAAGGCGGAGACGGCGCGCTTCGTGTGCTCCTGCGCCAGAAGCGCTGACCCTTCGAACGACAGCCCCGTGCCTCGACGCGCTCTGCGCAAATTGCCGCGGCGCGGCGTTCACTGACGGATGCAACGCGCGTTGATTGTTGGTAGCGACGCGCGCGCCCAACAATCGGTTGCGCGAAGGAGCGAAGGTCATGGTCGATAAGGTCAAGAGCATTTGGATGGACGGACAGCTCGTTCCCTGGGACGACGCGAACGTTCACGTGCTGACCCACTCGTTTCACTATGGCGTCGCTGCCTTCGAGGGAATCCGCGCGTACAAGCGTGCCGACGGCAAGACGTATGTGTTTCGTCTCACGGACCACATCCAGCGTCTGCTCGACACGTGCCGCTTGGCGCTCATGAAGCCCACGTACGATCTCGCGGCCATTGAGAGCGCGTGCGTCGAGGTCCTTCAAACGAACGAAATGGCCGACGGCTACCTGCGTCCGCTCATTTACATGGGCGAAGGCGCCATGGGCATTTACGCGCCCGACAACCCCGTGAAGACCTCGGTCATCGCATGGAAGTGGGGCCGCTACCTCGGCGCCTCAGCGATCGAAAACGGCATCCGCGCCAAGGTGAGCTCGTTCTCGCGCATGCACGTGAACATCAGCCTCCCCAAGGCCAAGATGACCGGGCAGTACACCAACAGCGTCCTCGCGAAGCGCGAAGCGAAGCTCGGCGGCTACGACGAAGCCATCATGCTCGACGTGAACGGCAACGTTTGCGAAGGCACGGGCGAGAACATCTTCGTGGTGAAGAAAGGTGTACTCTACACGCCTGACCTGAGCTGCTCGGTGCTCGCGGGAATCACGCGCGACACGATCCTTCGCATCGCCCGCGAAGACGGCATTCCGATCATCGAAGGTCGACTCACGCGCGAACAGCTTTGGCTCGCCGACGAGGTTTTCCTCACAGGAACTGCCGCCGAGGTCACCCCGGTTCGCGAGGTCGACGACCGCCCCATCGGCACGGGCCAGCGCGGCGAAGTCACCAAGCGCCTGCAGGAACGCTACTTCGACATCGTCAGCGGCAGCGACAACCGGCACCCTGAGTGGCTGACGTTCGTTCACTGAAACCCTGCGCGAAGCGAAGCGTGACGAACGCCGCGATGTACCCTGGCTCGGCCGGTGTCGTCGTGGCGTTTGCCATTTTCGTAGCCATCGCGGCGACGTCGATGACGGGCTGCGCGGCTGCGGTGCCCTCGGTCCCGAAAGCGCCCTCCCCGCCGCCCGCGTCATTGTCAGCGCAGCCCGAGTTGACGAAACATCAGCGCCGCGCTGGTTTTTTGCCTCTGACATTGTTGCTCCCCGACGCGGCAGGTTGGGCCACCACGCGCGACGAGCCGCTTCGATACGAAGCCGTCCATGCGCCGAGCACCTCGCGCCTGGTCGTTGAAAGCCTCGACGGAAGCTTCGGCACAAGCATGTATTGTGCACTGAATGACCGCTCGAACGCCCCCGCACCGTCGTCGCGTTTCGACGCCGGACTCGTTCGGGCGCCGCTTTCACTCGACGTTGCCTACGAACTTTTTGCCGATGAGCTGCCGCACGGAGCGGCGTCGGGCACGGTCTGGGCGCATGCGGCGACAGGCGGTCGTTGTTTTCGAATTCGCTTTGAAACGCGGGATCGCGGCGATGACGCGGCAGCCGAAACGGCCGCACGTCTCGTATTTTTCCGCGACGTCTCGTTGCCCTCTCTCCTTGTGGTCCGCGAAGGCCATGGGCCCGCCGCTGCTCGCACGAGCCTTGAACGCCGCTAGCCGACCCGCTACGGGTAACGACGATGGCTTCCTCTCCTGGCGATAACTTGACCGACCTCGACCGCCTCGCCGATGCGGTCTTGCCGTCGTTCCGGCGCAAGCCAAGTATGCCGCCGCCACCGGCGAGCGCGAAGACCTCCAGCCTGTTGCCCGACGCGCGCCTGCTTGAGGTCGTGATTCCGCCCGCAGCGGCGGTTCCGCACATCGACATGGCCCCCGACTTCGGCGCACGCGAGATGAAACGCGAAAGCGTTCCTCCCGCATCGCCCTCCGCGCTCTCCTCGATGGACGCGCCCCGCTCCGATCGAAACGACGCGACTCCGCTCGACATTCCGCAAGTGATTCGGATTCCGTCGCCCGCGAGCACGCCGCCATCGGCACCATCGCCGCACGACGACAGCCACAACGATGCGCACAACGCCGCGCACAACGCCGCAACGGTCCGACCGCCGAGCAAGCCCTCGAAGAAGAAGCAGGCGCGGAGCGTGCCGGAGCCCTCGGTGAAAGCCGAAGCGTCGCTCCATCGGCCTTCGCCCCGCGTTCAGCCGAAGGACCTCGGCCCCAAGATCGTCTTCAACGACCCGCAAGCGCCGTCGCGCCAACCGACGATGGCCATGGCGCGCGTCACGCTTCAGCAGGCCCAGTCGAGCGTCGCCACCCTTCGGCCGCCGCCCAAACGCAAGACTCCGTTCGTTCCGCTGATCCTGGCCGCGTGCGCCGTCATCGGCATGGCCGCATTCGTTCTGAAGTCACGCGCGCCTGCTCCCGACGCCCAGGAAGCTCCGCACGCGCAGGAAGCGCCGAAACCGTCCTCCGCCGCCGTGGCCCCCGCCCCGGCCCCCGTCGTCGACGAAGTCGATCGCCACGTTCCGCCACCGCCGCCTGAAGAGGACGTGCCCCACGAGGAGCCCGCGCCCGTGGAGCAAGCACCGGAGCGCTCTCCTGCCGCGCCTCCCCGAACGTCCCCTCCCATGGCCGCGCCGGTTCCCGTTGCCGCGCCACCGGCGGCGCTGCCGTCGTCCCACGCAGCCCCTGCCGCGCACGTGCCCGCCCCGGCGGTCATCGCACCTCATCTACCCGCGCCACCGCCGCCTGCGGTCAAAGAAGCCGCTTCTGCGCCAGCGCCTGTTGCGCCTGTTGCGCCGGTGCCCCCGCCCGCGCCTCCAAAGGCACCCGCTCCAGCGAAGGCGGCGAATTCCGCTCCCGCACCGGCGATCGTCCGCGACAATCCGTTTTGATTAGGACGCCGGTCCATCGCTCGGTACCGTTGGGGGCAATGGGGATGGGTCGCCGTTTTCAATCGTTTCAGGTCATCGTTTGTGCAGGCTTGCTGGCCGTTGGTTCAGCGTCTGCGCAGTCGGTTGACGCGACCACGACGGCTGCACGCGCACGCTTTCAAGAGGGCGTGGAACTTTTCGACCACGGGGACTTCGAGAGCGCGCGCGTAGCGTTTTTGCAGGCCCTCGGCCTCAAACGCCATCC
>CAIQDA010000209.1 GCA_903870415.1 uncultured delta proteobacterium | reverse complement strand
GACGCATTGAACTCACGACGAAGACAGGGTTTTTTCTTCGTCGGACATCGGACAACCTCTTGGAGGGATCGAGTGTTCAGGAGTGTCCACGGATCGGGGGGAGGCTCAGGCCGCGCTGCGGAACGCCATTGGAAGATTCGGAAGACGGGGCGGCGACTCGATGAACACGCGCCCCGGTTCCACCTCGACGAGGCCCTCGGGCGTGCGCGCAAAGATGCTCACCCAGCCGGAGATACCCTCGGCCGAAAACTCGAACCCGCACCGCGTGCTCGGAGCGCCCGCCAAGGCCAAGTCGCCACGAAACTGGTCGGCGACGCCGCGCAGCCACAGCCCTCCGTCGACGAAGCATTCGATGTCGACCGGTTGACCAGGTGCGGAGGCCCGTGTCGCCCACCCAAAAATCCGTCCGTCGCGGAAACCATCGAAATGCCCTGCGATGTCGCTCATCGCGCTACCGAGCGGGGAATCGACCGAACCGCTACAAGCGGCGCCAGAAGAAGGACGAAGAAACTCATCGTGGCGCGCAAGTGATGCTGGCTTAGGGTCGGGCGATTCAGGGCGATTCAGAGCGATTTAGGAGTCGCGGGGATAGTCATGCGGCGTCCGGCTCTCGTGCGGCACGGCCGACAGGATGTACCTACGGTGCCACGCTATGCGAGTTTCGGTCGTTGTCACGCAAAAAACTACCGGCACGATGCATGTTTTGCCGCATGACCCCTTGGGGTCGCGTCATCGCTCGGTACAGCGAACGCAATGCGGCTCGCCGATTCGGATGAGCAAATTGTGCGGAGCGCCGGCCGCCTTGGGCGCAGCAGTGCCGAATTATGTGCCGTCGACCGGAAGGTCCATTCCCTGAAGCGCGAGTCGCCACTTGAGCTCGTTGACGAGTTTCGCGTCCTCATGGAGCGGCGTGAAATTCATCACGTGCTCGCAATCAAAACGACGAATATTGTAAGCGCCCGGAAACCCTTCGTGCAGCAAAGGCTGAGGCGGTTTGGGTTCGGACGACTTCTGGAAAATCATGACGCAATCGCTCCAAATGGAATCGAGTTGCGGCGCAATAAAGGACTCGATCGCGACCGCATAAACGCCAGAACGCAGCGCCCACGCCTGAAGCGCCAGTGCCGCATCGGGGTAGAAACGCCAATTGTCGAAGGGGTATCCGTGGTAAGCGCCATTCGACGGCGCGTTAATGTAGACGAAACCGCCTGGTCGCGTCACTCGCATCTGTTCCAAGAATCCGAGCCAAAAAAACTGGTTGTGTTCAAAACACGACGTTGAGACGACGAGGTCGAAATGGTTGTCGGGAAACGGAAAAGCGTATGGGTCCGTCAATACGGTATCGACGCCGGCGCCTGTTTCCAAGTCGACGCCAACGTATGCCGCTCCAATTGGACAAAAGGAACGCAGCGAGCCGTTCACATCCCGCGCACCGACATCGAGAATCCGGCGAACATCGGGTGCCGCGTAAAGTTTGAAAAAAGCCTCGCCGAGTACCATTGCGCTTGGATGCATATGTCGATTAACTCTCGAAAAAACCGTTCCAAATGCCGATTCGCTTGAGCCTCGCATTCCCGCGGGGTTGAGTCAACAGACGCCGCTCCCGCGTGCGACTCGGGCGACGACCGCGTGATGTGTGTCGCGATTCGTGGGCGCTCACTGAAGTCGCGCGCGTTCGCGCAACTCCCTTTAAACGCGAGGTGTTCTACGGTACCGACGTTTGTCTCGTCGAGCTTCTCGGGTCAACGCATGTCGAGACCGCGCGTGAGCGAGCGGGTTCGACGGTTCGTCGATGAGGCAGTGAGGCAGTGAGGCAGTGAGATGGAAAAGCAGGGGAAGTCGATGAGCGCGACCGATCAGGGCACCGCGGAAGTTTTGGGCAGTGTGCTAGGGAAAAGCCGCGCGGACTTCATCGAGGCTGCCTACCGCCTTGTGCTCGGGCGTCCCGCGGACGCAGACGGGGTCGCCCACTATTTGGACGCGTTAAGGCGTGGCATGCGCCGGCGGGAGCTGCTCGCGAAGCTTTTCCTCTCGGCAGAGGGTAAGGCGAACCGAGCGCGAAACGCCGCGCTTGAAGGCGCTCTAGGCTTCGAGGTGACGCTTGCTCGTTACGGAGTGCTTCGCCCGCTGTCTCTCCTTGCTCGCGTCGCGGCACGACCGTTTCGACAGGCGGGAAACGGTGCGGCCCCAAGGCCCGTTGCGTCGCTTCCACCTGCGACGGTTCCCCCCATGTCCATTGAGGAATGGGGCATGTTTGACGTGCCGTTCTACGCCGCGCAAGCTGGGCTTCCAGCCTCGACGACGCTGATGGAGGCCTTCGCGCATTACGAATCGAAAGGGTGGCTGGAGCGCCTCGACCCTCATCCGCTCTTCAGTACGCGATTCTACCTGAAGGCGCATCGCGACGTCGCACGTTCCGGCATGAATCCACTGGAACATTACCTGGTCCATGGGTTCCACGAGAACCGACCGACGACGTCTGAATTCAACGAACACTTTTACCGTGTTCGTCATCGCGCGCAAATTCCCGAGAGAATGTCAGGCGTGATGCATTATGCACGCGTTGGCGCCAAGGCTGGATTCTCGCCCGTCGACTGGCTCGACGAGGCGCAAGTGAAGGAGCTTCAGGCTCGCCAACCTGGTCAATACCCGCTCTTCGCTTATAAGGCAGGGCAATACGCGTTCGTGAAACCAAACCGCGCCATCGAGGCGATCGAAGCCAGTTGCCGCGATGGCAACGCTACGCCCGCGGCGTGTGGTTTTGGCCCCCTCGACATTGTCCTTCCTTTTTATAAGGAACCTCACCTTTTCGCCTTGCAACAACGCGTGCTGTTGGCGCTCTCAGGCGAATTGAAGCGCCTTCGCGTGCGGCTCATTCCCGTCCTTGACTCCCCCGAGGACCCGGAGTCGTCGCGGCTCTTCGACGCCTTCGTCGGCGCGCTGTCGCCCCTTTTTGACGTTCTTCCGCTGAAGAACGAAGCAAACGTTGGCTTCATCGCTTCGTCCAATCGCGGTCTCGCGGAAGCTTTGGCCGCGAGCCGTCCCGCGCTGCTGTTGAACTCCGATTGTTTCCTCACGAAAGAGTGCCTCGCGGAGATGCTCGCGGTGGCCCAGTGCGATTCGCTCATTGGCTTTGTGTGTCCGCGTTCGAACAATGCGACGATATGCACCTACCCAGGCTTGGCGGGGACTTGGGAGGAGCAATATGACCATTATCGCACCGCCTCGGCGTCGCTACCGCGCATCACCTACGCGCCCACCGGTGTTGGCTTTTGCCTCCTCATCACGGCCAACGTTCTTCGTGAAGTCGGGGTTCTCGATATTGCGTATGGCAAGGGATATAACGAGGAAAATGACCTCGTCATGCGGGCAAACCGTTTCGGATACCGCGCCGTGCTCGCCAATCACGCCTACGCGTTTCACATGGGGCAGCAATCGTTTGCGGCGACGGATTACGGTGACGACGTCACAGCCGGACTCCTCGAAAAGCGTTACCCCGAGTTTCGGGGCGCGGTCGCAAAGTACATGTCGAGCCAAGAGAAGTTTGTTCAAGACGCGTTGGCTGGAGCCTGCAAGCGAAAGGGAAAATACCGTGTTCTCCTCGATGCGACGGCGCTTGGGCCGTTCAAGAATGGCACGTCGGCGTTTATTACCGAATTCGTTCGGGCATTCGTCGCAGATCGCGTTGCGTTCGACGTGACCCTGATCGCGTCCGAGGACGCCGTCGCATTTCACGAGCTTCGTGGCATTCAAAACCTCTCCGTCGTCGTCCAGTGGCCCGACCACACGAGCGTCGAGATTCGCTTTGCCGCCGTGCTTCGCTTGAGCCAGCCGTTCGATCTCGTGCCGCTCGAAAAGGGCATGCGGCTCGCGGGCACTTACGCGTCGTTCATGCTCGATCCCATTTCGTACGATTGCCAGTACTTGTACAACGACAAGACCCAAGAGGCGTGGGAGCTCTTTTTTCAGATCACCGACGGCGTTGTCTATCAGTCGAAGTTCACGGCAAAGCAATTCGCGACGCGCTTCGAGGCGATGCGCGCGGTGCCTTCGCTTGTTTCGTACCATTCGCTGGATGTTTCCGAATACGCTTATCCCGAGGCGGTTTCGCCTGCGTCGCTCGGGTTGAGGCAGGCGCGAACGGCGCTCGCGAATAAAAAGTTCCTTCTTGTGGTCGGCAATCACTTTGCGCACAAAGACGTGGAGCGAGCGTATACGTTGCTCGCGGCCCACTTCCCGAGGACACCGATCGTTGTGCTGGGGCGTCGCGACCTTCAGCCCGTCGCCGGTCATGCGTCGTCGATCTTCTTGCAGTCCGGGGAAGAGCCCGACGACGTGATCCAGTTTCTTTACGAAAACGCGGAGGTTATCGTGTTTCCGTCGCACTACGAGGGCTTTGGGTTTCCGCTTTTGCACGCCGTGGCAAACGATAAGAAGCTTGTCCTGCGCAGCACCGAGGTCGGTCACGAGATTCTCGATCAGCTTGGGAGCGAGGCCAAGGCGACGTTCTTTACACAAATCGATGAATTGCCATCGGCCGTGGCACGGTCCCTGGCTGGCGTGCCGACCCCGCGCCCTGCTTCAAATGTTTCGCCACAAACGTGGGCCCGGTCCGCCGCGGAGGTCGCGCAGTTTCTTGAGGAGCTCATCCGTCGCGACAACCGTGAGTTGATCGTCAATCGTCACGTTTTGCTGCGGGCTATGTCGCACAGCGCGGATGCGGAGTGACACGTTCGGGCGAGGTCGCATGGAGATGCAAACAACGAAGAAAAGTGGCCTTCGGGTCGTGGTGCCGTTCTTTGAGAATCCGCAGCTCGTTCGCCCGCTCTTTGAATCGTTGGTCGCCTGCGCCGCGGAGTTGCGTGAACTCTCTGCGTCGCTCATCTTTTACAACGACAGTCCAGGTCATGCCGCGCTGAAGGTTGAGCTCGACCGTTGCCTCACACGCGCGGCGGAGCTTGAGGTTACGGTCGTCGAAAACGCGTGTAATCTCGGGTTCGTTCGCACGATGAATCTCGCGTTCGCGGACGCTGTTCGCGCGCGGGACGACATCGTTCTACTCAATTCGGATACGCGGGTCTTTCCGGGCACTTTTGCGGCGCTTTTGCGGGTGGCGCAGTCCGATCCGATGATCGGATTCGTTAGCCCGCGATCGAACAACGCGACGCTTTGCACGTTGCCCCACGGTGTTGAGAGTCTCCAATTGTCTCCCGCCGATGCGTTCGCGAGGTTTCGGGCCGTTTCGCATCATCTTCCTTCGGCGTCCTACGTTCCGACGGCGGTTGGTTTTTGCCTGTATGTGAAGTGGCACATGTTGGCGGAGTTTGGCGGTTTCGACGAAGATTACGGCAAGGGTTACAACGAAGAAAACGACTTGATCATGCGCGCCAATCGATGCGGGTATCGCGCCGCACTTGCGAACCACGCGTTCGTTTGGCATCAAGGTGAGCAGTCGTTCGGCGGGCTCGAAAGCTCGCGAACCGTAAGGGAAGCGGCAAATGCTAAGTTGCTGAACGCGCGTTATCCCGAATACGCGGCGCTCGTGCGGGCGTATTTCGGTTCTCCCGAGTACCGCGCGGAGGGATTGGTGTCCGCCGCGTGCTCAAGCGACGCGACGGCGCGAGTCTCCATCGTATTTGACTTTAGTGACTTTGGTTCATACCACAATGGTACCTTCGAAGCGGGAAAGCGGCTTTTGGCGGCTGCGGCGCGATGCTGGCCCGCGACAATCGACGTGTGCGTATTGATGGCCGCCGAAGCTTGGGCATTTCATCGCCTTGATTTGGAACCACGGGTTCGTCGGGTGGATTCGCATCAGGTCAACGAGTCCTTCGCGGCCATTGTCCGCATGGGTCAGCCATTCGAGGTCCAGAGCCTCGCGCGCATCATGACGAGGGCACCCGTGGTTGGCGTTTTTATGCTCGATGCGATTGCGTCCGATTGTGGCTACCTCAAGGTCGGACTCGATGAGGCGCTTTGGCATTATACGATGCGTTGGGCCGACGTCGTCTTTACCAATTCCGAGTTCACTGCGGCGCAACTGCGGAGGCGTTTTGTCATTGGCGAGCGCACGGTGGTTTGCCCGACGCTCCATTCCGTCTCGCCGAACGACTATGCGCAGCCTGGCTCCGCTGCGCATCCGATGGATGGCGGCGCGGCATTGTCGGCGCTTCGTCTTTCGCGCGTTTCGCTCCTTGTGGTCGGTAATTCGTTTGACCACAAAGCGCTTCGTTCGACGGTGCTGCGTCTTGCGGCGTCGCTACCATCGTTCGAAATCATTGCGCTGGGTTGCAGCGGACTTTCCCTTCCCAACGTTCGCTGCGTGGAGAGCGGCACGCTTTCGGCTGAGGAAATGGAGGGCCTTTATGCAGCGGCCGACGCGCTCGTTTATCCCAGTCATTACGAGGGGTTCGGTTTTCCGCTTCTCCATGCGCTCGCGCGGTCGAAACCCATTTACGTGCGCAGGCTGCCGGTATTTGCGGAGATCGTGGCGCGCGTGACCGAGGGCGCAGAAAATGTGCGCTGGTTCGAGACGACGGACGATCTCGTTGAATGTCTGATTGGCGGAGTCGCTCCTTGGTCCGGCCCTTGCGCGCAAGGCGAAGTGAACGGTTGGGATCGTTCGGCTCGGGAGGTTTACGACGCGCTCGCGGCGCGCATCGAGACCGTCTCCAGCGGTCATGTGGCGGAACGATTGCGCTGGTTCGACTTGGCCTTTGGGCACCGCGTCGGGGTGGCGGCGAAGCGGCGTTTTGGGCTCCGAACCCTTGCGCGTTGGGTGCGGCGCACGGCGATCGGTGCGGGTCGTTGGTGTGCGTCGAAGCTCCTCGTTCGCGGCTGAAGCGGTCTGCGTTCGCCGATCCGGGAAGGGCGCTTGCTTCAGCTTCGTCGTCGCGGTTCGAACACGTCGCGGTGCGTGTCCGTTCCCCATCGCTCCTGCATCCATGCCATTTCGGCTTTCGCGCGACGGCGGGAGCTCGGGCTCTTGCGATCGCTGCCGCGCGAGTACGACTCGTGATGAACGAGGCACGCGTGGGGGGTCCAGACGACGCGTAGGCCGGCCTCACGCGCTTTAAGGCACAGGTCGACGTCGTTGTAGGCGACCGAAAGGTGCACTTCGTCGAAGCCGCCGACTCGGGCAAACGCATCGCGGCGCATCACCAGGCACGCCCCCGTGACCGCCGAGCACGAACGCGCAAGCACGAGGCGCCCTTCGGGTCCGGGGTGGTCGCCCGGAGACAGACGAAACACATGCTCGGCGACGCCCCCAATACCGACGGCGAGACCTGCATGCTGCACGAAACCGTCTTTGTAGAGAAGCTTCGCTCCGACCACGCCGACCTCAGGTCGGAGCGCATGGCCTGCCATCTCCGTGAGCCAGGCGTCGTCGATGAACTCCAGGTCGTTGTTGAGAAACGCCAGCAGTTTCCCTGTTGTTGCGCGCACCGCGAGGTTGTTCATTGCCTGGAAATAGTCGAAGGGCAAGCGCAGTTCACTGTCCCGATCAAGGCAAGAACACCTACCTTTGTGTTTGCCATTGGCATCCCCCTTTCGTAAAATGGGCAAATGATCGAGCCGCTCATAGATTTCCGGAACCCGGAAAAAGGCCGTTGGTACAGCCTGGAGGCTGGGACCGATATCTTTGGACAGAAGGTGCTTGT
>CAIQDA010000208.1 GCA_903870415.1 uncultured delta proteobacterium | reverse complement strand
GTGCCCGGGGCAGTCGACGTGCGCGTAGTGACGGTTCGGGCTCTCGTATTCCACGTGGGAAACGGCGATCGTGACGGTCTTCGTCTCGTCGCGAACCGTACCGCCCTTGGCGATGTCCGCATAGCTGATGGCCTTGGCGAGCCCTTTTTTGGACTGCACCTTCACCAGCGCCGCCGTCGTCGTCGTCTTACCGTGGTCGATATGGCCAATCGTTCCCACGTTGACGTGCGGCTTCGAGCGGTTGTATTTCTCCTTGCCCATGACTTACTCCAACAATCCGTTAAACAATTTCAAAAATCAGGAACCGCGGACCTTCGACACAACCTGCTCTTGAACGTGAGCGGGGGTCGGGGCGTAGTGGCTAAAGTGCAGTGAACTCGTCGCGCGACCTTGGGTCAACGATCGGAGGTCGGTCACGTAGCCGAAAAGCGACGCGAGGGGAACCTCAGAATCGATCACTTGCGCATTTGCCCGCTGGGTCATGCCCAAAATGCGGCCACGGCGGCTGTTGAGGTCGCCGATCACCGGGCCCATGTACTCTTCAGGAACGACGACTTCGTTCTTCATGATCGGCTCGAGGAGCGTAAGCCCAGCCTTTCGGCAGGCCTCCTGGAACGCGATCGATGAGCAGATTTCGAAGGCCTGGGCCGACGAGTCGACGTCGTGGTAGCTGCCGTCGTAGAGGCGAACCTTGATGTCGACCATCGGAAAGCCGCAAAGAACGCCACGGGTCATGGCCTCCTTGATGCCCTTCTCGATCGCCGGAATGAACTCCTTCGGAATCACGCCGCCGACGATGTCGTTGTCGAACACGAAGCCAGTGCCACGCTCGCCCGGCTCGACCTCGATGAGGACGTGACCGAACTGACCGCGACCACCGGACTGCTTCGCGTACTTGTATTCTTGGTCCACCTTGCGCGTGATCGCCTCGCGGTAAGCGACTTCTGGCTTGCCGACGTTGGCTTCGACCTTGAACTCGCGACGGCAACGGTCGACGATGATTTCGAGGTGGAGCTCGCCCATACCCGAGATAATCGTCTGGCCCGATTCTTCGTCCGTGTGCATGCGGAACGAAGGGTCTTCAGCGCCGAGCTTCATGAGCGCGATGCTGAGCTTGTCGACGTCCGTCTTCGCCTTCGGCTCGATCGCAATCGAAATGACAGGCTCAGGGAAAATCATGCGCTCGAGAATGATTGGGAACTTCTCGTCCGACAGCGTATCGCCCGTGCGCGTGTCCTTAAGACCCACGGCGGCGTAGATGTTGCCCGAGTCGGCTTCCGTCAACTCCTCACGCTTGTTGGCGTGCATGCGGAGGATACGACCGATGCGCTCGCGCTTGTCGCGGGTGCTGTTGAGCACCATGGTGCCCGAACCGATCTTGCCGGAATAAACGCGGAAGAAGGTCAGGTTGCCGTGCGGATCGTTGATGATCTTGAACGCGAGCGCCGAAAACGGCTGTTCGTCCGACGCGGTACGCGTGATCTTGTTTCCGTCCGGGTCCTCGCCTTGCGTGGCGGGCACGTCGACAGGAGAAGGGAGGTAATTCACGACCGCGTCAAGAAGGAGCTGAACGCCCTTGTTCTTAAAGGCCGAGCCGCACGTGACGGGGATGATCTTGAACGAGCAGGTTCCCGCGCGAAGTGCACGGTGAATCATCGCCTCGGTGACCTTGGCTTGCGCACCTTCGAGGTAGAGCGCCATCACTTCTTCGTCGACGTCCGCGCACGACTCGATGAGCTTCTCGCGCCACTCATCGCAAATGTCGACGAGGTCTTCGGGGATCTCTCCCCAAATGATGACTTGGCCACGCGACTCTTCGTCGAAGATCGCCGACTTCATCTTGACGAGGTCGACAACACCTTTGTGGTGCTCTTCTTCGCCGATCGGCCACTGGATCGGAACGGGGTTCGTTCCGAGACGGTCCCTCATGCTCTTGACGCACATGAGGAAGTCCGCGCCGACCTTGTCCATCTTGTTCATGAACGCGATGCGTGGGACCGCGTACTTGTCCGCCTGGCGCCAGACGGTCTCGGACTGCGGCTCAACGCCGTTTCCGCCGTCAAACACCGCGACCGCACCGTCGAGCACGCGGAGCGAACGTTCGACTTCGATCGTGAAGTCGACGTGCCCCGGCGTGTCGATGATGTTGATGCGATGGCGCATCTGGCCGTACGGGCCTTCTTGCGGCATCCAGAAGCAGTTCGTCGCGGCCGACGTAATCGTAATGCCGCGTTCCTGCTCTTGGACCATGTAGTCCATCGTGGCGGCGCCCTCGTGAACTTCACCGATCTTGTAGTTAACACCGGTGTAGTAGAGCACGCGCTCCGTGGTCGTCGTCTTGCCGGCATCAATGTGGGCCATGATGCCGATATTACGGGTGCGTTCGAGCGTAAACTCACGAGCCACGAGAGGCCTCCACGAATCAGAGCAGGTTTAAAAAGACCGGAAAACTTAGACGAGGCGAGAGTCGCCTGTGCCTACCAACGATAGTGAGCGAAGGCCCGGTTAGCCTCTGCCATCTTGTGCGTATCTTCACGCTTCTTGACGGAGTTTCCTCGGCCATTCGCTGCGTCGATGATCTCGCCGGCGAGGCGGTCGGTCATCGTCTTTTCGCCGCGCGAGCGGCTGTAGGCGACGAGCCAACGCATGGCCAGGGTAATGCGGCGCTCGGGGCGCACTTCGACCGGAACCTGGTACGTCGCACCGCCAACGCGGCGGCTCTTGACTTCCAGCTTCGGCTTGACGTTGTCAAGCGCCTTGCGGAAGGCCTCAATGGGGTCTTCCTTGTAGCGCTCCTGCACAGCGTCGAATGCGCCGTACAGAATGCCCTCGCTCGTGGACTTCTTGCCACCAAGCATGAGCATATTCATGAACTTCGACACGAGCTTGTCGTGGAACTTCGGGTCTGGGTTGATCTTACGTTTCGGAACTTCGCGACGGCGGGACATGGCAGCTCTCCGAGTTCTCGGTTACTTCTTCGGGCGCTTCACGCCGTACTTGGAACGGCTGCGGTTACGCGTCGACTTGTTCGTTGGCGATGGGCCTGCGGCGCCAGAGGCGTCGAGGGCACCACGGACAACGTGATAACGCACACCCGGGAGGTCCTTAACGCGACCACCACGAATCAGGACCACAGAGTGCTCCTGAAGGTTGTGCCCTTCGCCAGGGATGTAGGACGTCACTTCCATGCCGTTCGTGAGACGAACGCGGCAGACCTTGCGGAGTGCGGAGTTCGGCTTCTTAGGCGTGGTCGTGTAAACGCGGGTGCAGACGCCGCGCTTCTGGGGGCACGACTTGAGGGCCGGGGAGGCCGTCTTCGTGCGGGCGGCAGTGCGCCCCTTGCGAATGAGCTGATTGATCGTGGGCATGGTGCGATTCTTGGACGAATCCCGAGGGGAGCGCGGGCTTACTCGCTTCGCTTTTCCCCGTCAAGCGCGAACGCCGTCGGGAGGATTCTTTTTTCTTGCGTGTCAGGGATTTCTATGGAGTTTTCGGGTCCGAAGACCCAAACGACGGGGCGGAGAGGCTCTCACACCCCGTCATTTTGGTTCGCTTCTGTCGAAGCAGCGCTCGTCACTCTTCGTTGGCCGCCGCGAGGGTCTCGTAGGCACGCGTAGGCGCCGCGGGAGAGGCCACAGCAGCCTCGTCGCCCTCTCGGACGATGCGGAGCTGCTTGTACGCCGGAAGGCCTGTGCCGGCCGGAATCAGGCGACCCATGATGACGTTCTCTTTGAGACCGCGGAGGTAGTCGGTTTTGCCTTCGACTGCCGCTTCGGTGAGAACCTTCGTGGACTCTTGGAAAGAGGCCGCGGAGATGAACGAGTCGCTCGAGAGCGAGGCCTTCGTGATGCCGAGGAGCAGCGGATCGGCGTTCGCCGGCGTGCCCTTCTTGTCTTGAATGCGGACGTTCTCTTTTTCGAACTCGAAGCGATCGACCTGCTGGTCGATGAGGAAATTCGTGTCGCCCGGGTCCGTCACGCGAACGCGACGGAGCATCTGGCGGACGATAACCTCGATGTGCTTGTCGTTGATGCCGACGCCTTGGAGCCGGTAGACCTGCTGAATTTCGTCGACGAGGAAGCTCGCAAGCTCCTTTTCGCCCTTGATTTTCAGGATGTCGTGCGGGTTCGAAGGACCGTCGACGAGCGCATGACCCGCGCGGATCTTGTCGCCCTCTTGCACGAGCAAGTGCTTGCCCTTCGGAATGAGGTACTCGTACTTGCGAGCCTCGTCCGGCTGGCCGTTTTCATCGGCCGGCGTCAGGTGAACCTTGCGCTTGCCCTTGGTGTCCTTGCCGAAGCTGATCGTGCCGTCTTCATCGGCGACGATCGCGTGGTTCTTCGGCTTGCGGGCGTCGAAGAGCTCGGACACGCGCGGCAGACCGCCGGTGATGTCCTGGGTCTTCGCGGCGTCGCGAGGCATTTTGGCAATGATGTCGCCAGCCTCGACCATGTCACCGTCGACTACAACGATGTTCGCGCCCACCGGGAGGAGGTAGCGAGCTTCCGTCTGCGTACCGGGCAAGAAGAGAGCGTTGAGTCCGCTCGCGTCCTTGAGTTCGATGCGTGGACGAAGGTCGTTTGAACGCGACTCGATGACGACGCGGCGTGAAATGCCTGTGTCTTCATCGGCTTTGTCGACCATGGTCACGCCGTCGACGAGGTCGCCGAAGTTCGCGCGACCCGCGACCTCCGTGACGATTGGGGTCGCGAACGCGTCCCACTCGGCGAGACGGTGGCCCGACTTGACGTGCGCGCCGTCGGCAACGAGGAGCTTCGATCCGTAAGGCAATCGATACTGCTCGCGCTCACGGCCCGTGGCGTCGACGATCACGAGTTCGCCGTTGCGGCTCATGACGATGATTTCGCCGTCGCGCTTGCGAACGACCTTGGCGTCCGTGAGCTTCACGGTGCCTTCGGTGCGTGATTCGATGGCCGATTCCTCGATTTTGCCGCGAGCTGCAGCGCCACCGATGTGGAACGTACGCATGGTGAGCTGGGTGCCCGGCTCGCCGATGGACTGGCTGGCGATGATGCCGACGGCCTCACCGATGTTGACACGGTGACCGCGTGCAAGGTCGCGTCCGTAGCACTGGGCGCAGAGACCGCGGCGCGTCTGGCAGGTAAGACCCGAACGGATCTTCACTTCCACGACACCGCGTTCTTCGACGATCTTCGCGGTCGGTTCGTCGACCATGACGCCGGCCTTGACGACAACGTCGCCATTGAGCGGGTCACAAACGTCGTCGAGGACCACGCGGCCGAGGATGCGGTCGCTGAGGGTTTGAACGACGTCGCCGCCGTCTTCGAGGCGGGACACGACGAGGCCGTCGAGGGTGCCGCAATCGATTTCGGTGATGACGGCGTCTTGGCTGACGTCGACGAGACGACGGGTCAGGTAACCGCTGTTGGCGGTCTTGAGCGCCGTGTCGGCGAGGCCCTTACGTGCACCGTGCGTACTAATGAAGTACTGGAGCACCGAGAGTCCCTCGCGGAAGTTCGCCATGATCGGCGTCTCGATGATGTCGCCCGAAGGCTTCGCCATAAGACCACGCATGGCCGCCAGCTGGCGGATTTGCTGCGTGGAACCACGAGCACCCGAGTCGGCCATGACGAAGATGGGGTTGAAGCTTGGCTCGGTCGTCTTGAGGCCCGTTTCAGGGTCCGTGAGCGTTTCCTTGCCGATGACTTCCATCATCTTCGCGGTGATCTGGTCGGCGACGCCGGCCCAGATGTCAACGACCTTATTGTAGCGCTCGCCGTCGGTGATGAGACCTTCGGAGTACTGGTCGACGACCTTCGCCACTTCGTCTTGCGCGGCCTCGAGCAGCACCTTCTTCGCGCTTGGAATCACCATGTGATCCATGCAGATCGACATGCCGGCGCGCGTCGCGAAGTCAAAGCCCATGCTGCGCAGACGGTCTGCGAGAAGCACGGTTTCCTTGTTCTTGTGCTTGCGGTAGCAGGCGTCGATGAGCTCGCTCAGAGCCTTCTTGCTCATAGCCTTGTTGACCAGCTCGAACGGCATCTCGGGCGGAAGCGCCTCGCCGACGAGGCAACGACCCACCGTGGTGGCGAGAAGGCGCGTGCGCGACTTGCCCGTCTCCGGATCCGTGTCGACGATGCGAACCTTGACTCCCGTGTGGATCGTCAGCTCGCCGTGGTCGTACGCCATGCGCACTTCGTCCGGGGACGAGTAAACGCCTCGGAGGTAGCCGCTCGGAACGCCGTCCTTGATGGTGAACGAACCGTCACGGAAGCAACCGCGAGCAAACTTGCGCTCGCGGGTCGCGTAATACAGCCCCAAGACGATGTCTTGTGTCGGGTTGATGATCGGCTTGCCGCTGGCTGGGCTCAGGATGTTGTTGGTCGACATCATGAGAACGCGGGCTTCCATCTGCGCTTCGACAGAAAGCGGCACGTG
>CAIQDA010000207.1 GCA_903870415.1 uncultured delta proteobacterium | reverse complement strand
TTCCGCCGCCGCCGCCGCCGCCGCCGCCGCCGAAGCTGCGACCGCCGCCGCCGCCGCCGCCACCGCCAGCGCCACCGCGGCGGTCTTCCGCCTCGTTGACACGGAGAGGACGGCCATCAAGGAGTTGGCCATTCATCTGCGCAATCGCATTCTTGGCGCCCTCTTCCGTCGCCATCGACACGAAGGCGAAGCCACGGCTCCGCCCAGTCTCGCGGTCGATCATGAGCTTGACCTCGGCCACCTCGCCGAACTGTGCGAAGGCGGACTGGAGGACGTCCTCCGTTGTGTGGAACGAGAGGTTGCCCACGTAGAGTCGGTTGTTCATCGGACTTGTCTTCACTTCCTCGCGGCTCGGCGCTGTGCGCCCGGCCATCCCCGTTCTTCAGCCGCCACCGGATACAGGGGCAGCGAGACTCCGCTGCCGAGACAAACGAGAGGGAGAGCGACCGACGAACCTTGAAGGGAGCGTGAAGGAGCCTGAACCCGAACCGTTGCAGACCCCTCCATGCCACGCGCCTTCCCCCCGTGCAAGAGGATCCGACGTCGATGCATAATCAATCGTACCCGGTCGCTTCCCTTCCCCCCCCATGGGGGCGGCGATAGGCTCACGAAATGGCGCTCTCTTCGTCTCTTGCCCCTGGACTTATCCTCGCTTCCGGCCAATTGGGCGACCCGTTCTTCGAGAAGTCCGTCATCGTTCTCGCCCGGCACGACGAGCGCGGTTCGATCGGTTGGGTGGTGAACGGACGTCGCCTCGCGAGCGTTCGCGACATCTTGAAGGCCACCGCTCTCGCCGGTGAGCTCGATCAGTATTCGCATTCGCCGGCCCTCGAATATCCCGCTCGTTTCGGCGGCCCCGTGGAGCGCGCGAGCGGATGGGTGCTCTACCGACGGAGCGAACTTGGCTCGTTCGAGGGCGAGATGCCGATCGGAGACGACCTCGGCATCACGACGCACCTTGAAGCCCTTCGAACACTCCTTCGAAGCCCGCAGCCCCGCGATTTCCTCTTCTTGCTGGGGTACGCCGGGTGGGGTCCCGACCAGCTTCAAATCGAGGTCGCCGAGGGCGCTTGGCTTCCGGCCGCAGTGAACGCCTCCCTGCTCTTTTCCGGGGACGAGCGCATGTGGGAGCTCGCGTACGACGAGAACCTCGGCGGTGGCGTCGGCGCCTTCACGTCCACGCGCGGCGGCAGCGCCTAACTTTTACGGTAAACGTATTCGATGTGGTTCGCAGCTTACGACGACCCTCGCTTCGTTCCCGTGGTCGTCGGCACCACCGCGATCAGCATGCTCGCGTTCGCCGTTTTCGCCGCGCCGATGACCTGGATCGCCGCGCGCGATCCGCTCTCTCTTCGCCGCTTTCGGATTCAGTCGAGGCGCCCTCGCGAGCAGCAACTCGTGGCATCGTCGATCGCTCGATGGCTCGGAAATAACCTGTTTCTTCTCGGCTTGGTCGTGGCCGCGTGGCCCCTCCTCGCGATGTCAAACCTGCGCCTCGACGCTCCGCCTTCGGCCCTCGTCGCCGTCGCTCAAGTGGTCGCGTTCATCTACGTCGACGATTTTCTGTATTACGGGGTACACCGCGGGCTGCATTCGCCTTTTTTGTATCGGCACGTGCACAGCGTCCATCACACGATCCTCACGCCGTGGGCCGTCACGGGCCACTTCATGCACCCGATCGAGTTCGCTTTGACCGGAGCACTCGCGCTGCTTCCCGCGACACTGCTCGGCGTGCATGTGAGCGTGCTTTGGGCCTGGGTCGTCTGGCGTCAGTGGGAGGCCACCGAGGGCCACTCGGGCTACGACTTTCCGTACTCACCAAGCCATCTGTTTCCAGGCTCCGACGGCGCTCGCCATCACGACGCGCATCACGCCCGCGTGAAGGGCAACTACGCCGGATTCTTCGCGTACGTCGACGGACTCTTCGGAACTTTCGCGAGGGGTTACGTGCGAGGCAAGAAGCTCGAGTAGCCGCTCGCGTCGTTCGGCCTAAGGCGCGGCCGCCGGCTCGCCGTCCATGCGCGTGACCACGCCGCGAACGAACGTGTCAAAGGCGACTCTCGCTCCCGACACATCGCTCAGGTCGTTGGCGACGAGTGCAAACACCACGGGCATGCGGCCATCGCGACGAAGGATGTATCCTGCAAGGCTCGCCACGTGTTCGAGGGTTCCCGTTTTGGCTCGGATACGTCCACGAAGCGCTGGCTCGTCGAAGCGCGATCGCAGCGTTCCATCGACGCCGCCGACGGCGAGATGCGCGAGGAACTCAGGGTGAACGCTCGGTTCCCTCCACGCCCACGAGAGGAGCTTCACGTACGTTGCCGCCGCCACGCGGTTGGCGTCGAAGAGTCCGCTGCCGTTCGTGACCACGAGGCCGTCACCTCCCGCGCCGATGCGATCGAGGAACGAAGCCACCGCGTGAGCCGCGCCATTGCCCGCGCCGCGAGTTCCCTTGGCCTCTGCATCGAGGGTGCGGAACAGCATCTCCGCGTAAAAATTGTCGCTCTGTTTGCCCACGCGAAAAAGGAGCGAAGCGAGCGGCGCCGACACGTGTTCGACGAGCACATGCTTTTCTGGCGAAGCCCCGAGCACGACGTTTCCCTCCACAGCAACGCCGGCGCGCACGAGCAAACGCTTCAACGCTTGGCCTGCCAAAAGCCGCGGATCATGCGCGCGCTTCACGTAACGCAAGCTGTGACTTCCCGGCCGAATCGATCCCGACACCCTCGCGTGCAAACCATCGGCTTCGACGCGAAGAGCGAGCTCGGGGCGGTCACCCTTTTCGGCGTCGCAGCGAATTTCTCCCTCGATGAGGGCGGCACCCTCGGGCTCCACGCGCACCTTCGCCACTTGCCCCTTTGGCGCGGCGTCGACGACGAGGGTCACCGTGTTTTCATCGAGCGACAGGGCCGCGGTGTTGGCGCGAAACGGGGCCCACTCATCCTCTTGCTGATCGAACGCCGGAGGCACGAACGCGTCGTCGAAAAACCCTTGGTCGACGACAATCGGCCCCTTCACGGAGCGAACGCCCTTGGCCAGCAGATGCTCGACGATGTCCGCCACATCGGCCGTGCTAAAGCTCGGGTCCCCATGGCCACGCAGCACGAGGGGCCCCTCGACCACGCCGCCTTCGACGGTGCCGCCCACCGTGGTCACGAACGTGTGCGCGCCGCCGAGCGTTCCGAGAGCCGTTGCGGCCGTGAGGAGCTTGGCATTGCTCGCGGGATTGAGAGCGACCTCGTGGGCCTGCGCATGGAGAAACTGATTCGTCTCGAGATCGAACACCGCGACGCCGAGGCGTGCCTTCGCGAAAGGCTTGGCGGCAATGAGGCTTTGGAGCAGCGGGTCAGCCAAGGCGGGGGACCCTGCGGGCGCGACGGGTTCGGGCGCCTTGGTCGCATGCAGCACGGGCTTCGGACTCGCTATTTTTCGTGGTTTCGCGATGACGCTGGCCGCAGCGAGGGTGGCGAACGCGAGGGCGAGCACACGGGGAGAGAGGCGCATGGGACTCGGTTAAGTTCCTCGGGAATGCCCCGCGGCGCAAGGCTCCGTTCGCGCGCATCGATCGGAGCCATGGTCTCCGCGGCGTTCGTCGGCGCCTGCACAAGCCATCCGTCGTCCGTTGGCGAAGACCGCGCGCGACCGATCGAAGTCATCGTTCCGACGGCGATCGAATCGCTGGACCCGCGCGATTGCTTTGATTCGGTCTCGCTAAGGGCCAGTCGCCTCGTGCACGCTGGCCTCACGCGCATCGATCCGCGCACGCTCGAGCCCGTGCCTCTCGCGGCGAAATCATGGGCGTGGACGGACCCGCTCACACTCGTCGTCGAGCTCCGGGACGACCTGACTTTTTCCTCGGGAAAAGCGTTCGTCGCGGACGACGTTGTGGCCACGTGGCACGCCATCGCAAGCCCCGAGGTGAACGCGCGCCATCGCCGCCTCGCCGAGTCGCTGCGTTCGATCACCGCCGAGAGTCCCCATCGCGTGCGCTTCGAACTCGCGCATCCTCACGCCACGCTCTTGTCGGACTTGGAGTTGCCTGTTCTCGAAGCTTCAGCGGCGTTCGATCGACAGACGCCATGGGCTGCCCTCGCGGGGCTTGGCCCGTTCGCCATCGGAACGGTTGCGGGGGACCGCGTTCAGTTTGAACCGCGTTCTCACGGCGCTCTTCCGAGGCCCGCACACGCGGTCGTCATCCAGCCTGTTCGCGATGAGAATGCACGGGTCCTTCGCCTCGCGAGCGGCCGGGGCGACGTGGTGTTCGGAGGCATTTCCACGCGCCTATTTCCAGCACTTCAGGCGAGCGGCGTGGTTCTCACCGAGACCCGAGGAAGCGGCCTCACCTACCTCGTGCCGCGCACCGACGCCGGACCGCTTTCGGACCTTCGCACGCGACGTCGACTCGCTGCAGCCATCGATCGCGCGGAACTCGTGCGCGACTTTTTCGAGGACCACGCGCAAGCGGCCACGGACCTCTTCGCGCAAGACCATTGGGTCCGTCGTTCGGCTACCGCGCCCTCGGACGCATCGCTCGATCGAGCGGACGTTCACGACGCAAGTCCCGCCGCCCCAGCGATTGTGCCTCTTCGTCTTCTCGTGTCGGCCGATCGCTCACGCCGCATGCTGGCGCGCTTTCTCCAGCAAGAGCTCGCGGCACAAGGTTTCGCGCTCACGGTCGTCCCCCTCGAACTCGGAACGCTCTTCGCTAGGCTTTCCACGGGTGATTTCGACGTCGCGCTTCTCAACGTTCCCGAGCTCCTCGAGCCAAACGTCCTTCGCGTCTTCCTGCATTCTACAAGCATTCCGCCCAACGGCTCAAACCGCGGGCGCGTTCGCGATCTCGAGCTCGACCGATTGCTCGATGAGGGAGCAGCCCTTTCCGATCGCTCCGTGCGCGCACCGCTCTACGCCGCGGCAGAAGCGCGCATCGTTGCGAACGCGTATTGGATCCCGCTCTGGCGGGACAACGTCGTGACCCTCACGTCGGCGCGTGCCGCAGGACTTCAGGTCGGAAGCGACGGCCGGTGGCTTGGACTCGCGACGCTGCCCTGACGGGAGGCCTCCCGCGCTCTCAGAACTGGCCGTAAACGAACGGCGCAACCTTCTGCGAGGCGAAGAGGTGAATCGCGAGAATCGCGACAAAAAGCAGGGCTCCCTGCATGAGCATCGAGCTCCGAGCGAAGTCGCGTTCGAGATCGTTTCGAAGTTTCGGCGGCGAAAAATGGAGCGCTGCGGCCCCTGCGAGAATCACGAGCGTCGAGGTCGCGAGGTGCTCCACTCCGCCACGCAAGTCGCCCATCTCGCGGAACGCCGTGACCGCATGGCGCAGGCTCGGTGCGCGAAAGAACACCCATCCCGCGCAGACCACGTGGAACGTAAACACGCGACCCGCGATGCGCTTCAGAAGTCCCGGCGCGACCTCCGGCTGAACGCCGCGCAGCCGATCGATGAAACGCCCAAGAGCAAGTCCGAGACCGTGCCACGCGCCCCACACGACGAAGGTCCAGTTCGCGCCATGCCAGAGGCCGCCGAGGAGCATCGTGAGAAACAAGTTTCGCTGCGTGAAGAGGAAACTCCCGCGATTTCCGCCGAGTGGAATGTACAGGTAGTCGCGTAGCCAGCTCGAAAGCGAGATGTGCCATCGGCGCCAAAACTCTTGAAGCGACGTCGAGAGATACGGCCGATCAAAGTTCGGCGGGAGCTCGTAGCTGAAGAGCTTGGCACTGCCCCGCGCCACGTCGCTGTAGCCACTGAAGTCGTTGTAGAGCTGAAACGCGTAACCGTAGACGCCGAGCAGAATCTCCAAGCTCGAGAAGCGTTCGGGGTTTTCGAAAACACGGTCGACGAGGTTCGCGGCGAGCGCGTCGCCAATCACGAGCTTCTTCGCGAGGCCGCGCACGATGAGCGCCATTCCCTCGCCGTGTTGGTACTCGTTGAAAACGGGTTCCGCGGAAAGCTGCGGAAGAAAGCTCTTCGGCCGCACGATCGGCCCCGCGACCAAGTGCGGAAAAAAGCAGACAAAGAGCAGGTACTCGCCGTAGCGGCCATGGGCCTTCAGGTCGCCGCGGTACACGTCGATCGTGTAGCTCATCGTCTCGAACGTGAAGAACGAGATGCCGAAAGGCAGAATGAGCCCGAGGGTCTTCGGGTGCAGCGGAACGCCGAGCATGTGCGCGACGTCGGCGAAGGCGCCGATGAAGAAATCCAAGTACTTGAAGAGTGCAAGTACCCCCAAGTAGTAACCGACCGAAACGAGGAGCCACGCCTTCTTCTTCCGCTGCGTCGTCGCCCGCTCGATCGCATGCGCTACGTAGAAGTCGAGGGTGCTGCCCACGAACACGATGCCGAGACAGAGAAAGCTCCACGGGAGCGCGCCCATCGGCGGCGTCTGGTCTTCGGCGGACGTGTAGGTGCCGTAGAAGTAGAACGCGTAGCTTGCCGCCACGAGAAGGCCGGTTCGCACCCGTCCCATGCGCGCAACGACCCAGAACGCCACAAAGAGCAGCGCAAGGAAGACAGGGTACGTCGCTTCGTGAAAGAGCATCGACCGGGACGCGCCATAGCGTGAATCCGGCGACACCGCAGGAGGACAATGGCAACGGACCTTCGCAATCTGCCTTGCGAGCGGCGCCGAGTCCATTGTTCGGCAACGAAGCTGTCCCGACGCGAACAAGGGGCTTGCGGCGCGGGCCGCGGCTGCATAGTCCGGCGCGCGATGGTGATGCCGCCCCTACCTGGCGATCGCAGCCCGGGTGAACCGGTCGCCGACGTGCGCTTTCCGAAAGCGCTAGGGGCTCTTTTGCTGGCGGGACTCGGTCTCGCACTCGTCCCCTACGTGCCTGGGCTCGAGGCGCTCCGGGTCAAGTTGCCGTGGATGAGGGACGCAGCTCCAGCGAGCACGACCGCGAAAGAGCAGGAGGAATCCTCGCCTGCCGCGCCTGTCGTTCCGGCTCCCGTGGTTCAAGACGGCGAGCAAGCTCTTCCGGCGAGCGAGAACCGGGCCGCGACGACGAACGCGCTCGACGACGATGCGGAGGCGCCTTCCGCGTCCGACGACGAGCCCGCGCCCGTCGCCATCGCGCACGCAGAGGTGCTGAAGCCTTTTTACGAAGCCCTCGCACGCGTACGAAACAAAGAGCCCGGCGCACAGGTTCGCATCGCCCACTACGGCGACTCGCTCGTCACGAGCGACTACGTCTCGGGCACCATGCGGCGACGCCTTCAAGCGCGCTACGGGGACGCGGGGCATGGGTTTTTGCTCATCGCGAACCCTTGGTCTTGGTACTTTCACAACGACGTCAAGCACAGCGCGGGCGACGGCTGGCGCGCATCACGCGTTGTCGGCCCCTTCGCGCCGGACCATCGCTACGGCTACGGCGCCGTGTCGTTTGTGGGGAACGATGGCGCACGAGCCTCCTTCGGCACCGTCGAGCGGGGTCCTGTCGGCCACGCGGTGAGCCGCTTCGTCGTGCATTATGCACAGAGTCCAAAGGGCGGCGACGTCTTCTTAAAAGTCGACGGACGCAACGTCCCGGGGTTCAACACCCGCGGCCCTGACGGCGACCCGTTGGCGCATGTCGTCGAGGTCGAAGACGGCCCGCACGAGCTCGACATTCGCGTGGGCAAAAACTCCCAACCGCGGCTCTTCGGCGTCTCCATGGAGCGAAGCGCAAGCGGCGTCATCTACGACGCGCTTGGCATCAACGGAGCGCGCGCAAAACTCCTGAGCAAGATTGACGACGAGCACTGGAAGGCGGTGTTCGCCCTCGAAAAGCCGAACCTCATCATTCTTCAGTACGGCACGAACGAGTCGGACGATCGCCTCTCGGAAGAGACCTACAGCGCCCAGGTGCGCACGCTCGTGAAGAAGGTGAAGGACGCGGCTCCAGGCACGCCCATCCTCGTCGTCGCCCCACTCGATCGCGCGGAGGCCTCCGGCGGCAAGGTGCCGAAGAGTCACCCGAACATTCCGCGAATTGTTGCGGTCCAAGAGCGGGTCAGCGCCGAAGAGGGCGTTGCCTTTTGGAACACCTTCCAAGCCATGGGCGGCGAGGGAAGCTTCATGCGTTGGCAGCGTCTGAAGCCCGCGCTCATGAGCTCGGACAAGGTGCACCCGACTCCGCGTGGCGCTGAAAAACTCGGCCTCTGGCTTAGCTCGGCGCTCATGGCGGGGGCGCGCGAAAAGTAGTCGGGGGCGCTCCGCATACGGAAAGCGTCCTACCGATAGCTTGCGTCTATTTCGCGGATGTACCCGCGACGTCCTTGGCGCAGCGAAACCCGCTCATGACGAGGCGAAAGCTTGGCCCGTGATGGACGCGGTTCGATGAGCGAAGTCCGTCGCCCCAATAGTTGAATGCGCCGCCCCGAAGCACGCGCTCGCATTCGTTTGGGATGGGGTTGCTCCCGGTGAAGCCCTGCTTTCCGTCCCGCCGAAGTTCATCTTGGGTGGCCAAAACAGCGGGGCATTCGGCGCCGCGTCCTTCAGGAGCGGTCGCGCGGCGGTAGGCGTAAGGGTCGTAGAGGTCGTCGACCCACTCCCAAACATTTCCCGCGAGGTCGTCGTGTCCATACGGTCCGCGCCCCTGCGGATGCGTGCCCACGACCTCGGTGGCATCGCGGCCAAACGCGCGTCCGAAAACGCCGTGCTCGGCGCCGGGCTTCGCGCTTCCCCAGGGAAACTTGCGACCGTCGGTACCTCGCGCCGCCTTCTCCCACTCGGCCTCGCGGGGCAAACGCTTGCCGCGAAAGCTGCAGTAATCGCGCGCGTCGAACCACGACACACCGACGACAGGCTGCTTCGCGCCACGAAACGCAGCCTCGGGTCCCGCGTGGTTGCGCGTTGCAATTTGGTCGTCCCACGGGCGGCATCGCTTGGCAGCCACGCACTCGGCGTAGGCCTCGTTGGTGACTTCCGTCCTATCCATGCAGAATGCACCGAGTGCAACGGAGTGGGCGGGGCGCTCGTCCTGCTCGCCTTCGTCACTGGCGCCCATCGTGAAGGTCCCGGCTGGAACCATCGGCATGTCGTCGTCAACGGCCGCCGGCGGCGCCGACGCGGCAAGCGACACGGGATGAGCCGAGGGGCGCGAGACGAGGGATTCCTTCGCGATGTCCGCAGGCCATCGAATGACCGCGGAGGTCACGAGCAGAATAAAGGTTCCTCGGGAGTAGGGCTGGACCATGTAGGACAATGTCATCATCCGCCGCATGACCCTGCCGGCGCAAGAAAACGGCGGAACGAACGGCGGTCGTTGCGGTTTTCCGAGGATTGTCGCAGTCTCCCGCGTCCCATGGTTGATCAGGTGCTGCCTCCGAAACTCGATGTGGCGTTGAAGCTTCTCGAAGACTCGAGCCTGTTTATCCACCTCGACCCGCGTCGGGACGGGGTGTCGGTGCCCGCGTGGTTCAAGAAGCAGGCGCAACTGGTGCTTCAGGTGGGGCTCGCCATGGCGGTGCCCATCCACGACCTCGACGTGGGCGAGAAGGGCATCTCCTGCACGCTCAGCTTCAGCCGCCAGCCGCACTGGTGCTTCATGCCGTGGAGCGCCATCTTCGCGCTCGTGGGTGACGACGGTCGCGGCATGGTGTGGCCCGAAGACGTTCCGTCGGAGGTGGCTCGCCAATCGGACCTGCGCGGTCCAGCGCCGAAGCCCGCGACCCGCAAACGAGCCCCCGCGGTCGCCTCCCTCGACGACGTGGAGGCCGAAGCGCGCCTCGATGAAGCACCGAAGCCCTCCGGTCCTCCAAGGCTTTCGCTCCTCCCAGGAGGTGCAACCGCCCCGGCACCGGAGGCCGCTTCACCCGAGACGCCACCGGTTCCTTCGCTCTTTCCCGCGATTGCATTGGCTCCTCCGCCGCCTGAATCCGCGCCCGCCGTGGCGCCAGCGCCCGCCGCGCCCGAGCGACAACTCGTCCTTTTTGAGGCGACCGGAGCCAAGGTGGTCGACGACGAACTTGGCGGCGATGCCGCTCCCGGCGACCAGGCCACACCCTCAACCCCGCGCCGCGAGCGACCCGCATGGCTCCGCGTCGTCAAGGGTGGCGTCGACGAGGCGTGAGCGCGGGTCCACCGCGAGACATCCCGTTTATACGTCGCGGCTTACGCGAACAACTCTCCGTCTGTCGTATTGCTTTTCCGTCACCGGATTGAGCCGTCGCTCGTGGGCACGCCTCGCCAACGCCCTTCGTCACGGCGGGGCTGGAAGATCTCTCAGGCGCGACGCCATCTCTTCGCGAAGCGCGTCGTCGACTTCGTGCATTTGCTCGATGAGAACGTCAAGGTCGGCCTCGATCGCGAGCGCCTCGTTGGACCCGCTCACGCTCCCGAAACGCGCGTCCGCAAGCACCACAATACGGTCGTGAAGCGCGCGCTCTTCGACTCCCTCGGGGAAGCGAATGGGCAACTTGGCGAGCGCCCCGAGCTTCACTTGAGGAAACACCCGTTGCGCCGACTCTTGCACGAGCACCGCGTACAAGTACCGACCGAGCCTTGCGTTGAGAAACGCAACAACGAAGCGCACGTCGCACGAGGCACTGTCCGGCGTCGTGACGCCGAGGAGCGAATTGCGAAAGTAGCGAGCGCCGCTTTTCTTCGCACATATGGGGTATGCCGCTGTCTGCCTAATGACATACGCGAATGAATCGTAGCGTTTTTCCGCTCCGGAATAGACGCCCTCCCCGAGCCGCACTTCGACCCGTGGCGGGTTCGTGCGCCAGAGTCCGATGTCCTTCCCTTCGAGCACGGGCACCCAATTGCCGCCGTCCTCCGCAGAGGCCGAGCCGATGCGACGCACCTGGCTCCCGCGATCCGTCGTGCGAATGCCGCAATCCACGAACCATCCGCGCAACGAGC
>CAIQDA010000206.1 GCA_903870415.1 uncultured delta proteobacterium | reverse complement strand
CGCCTTGATCATCGCCTGACGCGCGGGGGCCTGGCCGATGCCTGCGGTGAGCACGTTGCCCATGAAGACTTCGTCGACCTTGCTCGCGTCGAGCTTCGCACGCGAGAGCGCACCCTTGATGGCGGTGGCGCCAAGCTCCGGCGCCGCAAGACCCGCAAGCGACCCTTGAAAGGAGCCGATGGGGGTGCGCGCTGCAGAGACCACATAGAGAGGGGGAAGCTTCTGGCTCATGGGAGACTCCGTTTTCCGTTCAGCTAGGGCCGGCCAAGCGGCCTCGATGGGCGCTCGTTATCAGTTTCGTTCCCGCCTTCCACTCCCTCTTTGCTGCACGTGCACAAGGACCGACCAAAGGCTGCCATTTGGCCGCCGTCGAGCGTCGCGCGAACGTTCACGAAGGCCCGCGACGATGCTACCGATGCACCATGCTTCGTCGGTCGTGTTCGGTCGCCCTTTCCGCCTTCGCCTTTCTTCAGGCGGCCTGCGTGCCGTCGGGAAAGTCGCCGCCGTGGGATGCGGGCACACCCAAAAAGGTCGTGGACGTGAGTGGCTTCGAGCCCTCCGCCGACGTCATGACGGAACCGTTTCGCGATGACTTCACCCGCGATGGCGCGCTCGAACTCGGCGCCGACTGGAACGTGCTCGACGCGAAGGCGTGGCGAATCGAGGGCGGAAAACTCTGTGCTCAGAACGCGCACAACAAAGGCATTTGGCTTCGTCGCGTGCTTCCGCCCAACGCTCGCATCGAGTTCACCGCCACGAGCACGAGCCCCGACGGCGACCTGAAAGCCGAAGTCTGGGGCGACGGCATCTCGGGCGCCTCGGGCCTCTCGTACGTCGATGCAACGAGCTACCTCGTCATCTTTGGCGGGTGGAAAAACCGCATCCACGCCCTGGCGCGTCTGAACGAGCACGGCACGGACCGCATGGAAATTCCCGTGGTCCAAGCTGCCGACGATCCGCGCGCCAAACCCGTCGACGCGAACCGCCCCTACCGCTTCGTGGTCGAGCGCAACGACGGACGCACCGTGAAGGTCGCCATCGATGGACAGAGCTACTTCGAATTTCCGGACTCGAATCCGCTACGGGGCCGCGGCCACGATCACTTCGGGTTCAACAACTGGGAAGTGAAGGTATGCTTCGACGACATCAGCGTCACGCCTCTGCCCTGATGTTCGCACCTCGTTATGGCGCCTCCTCCACCAAAGCTGCAACCTACAAAGACCGCGCCCGAGCGTGACGTCGAGGCCGGCATTGCCGCTTACGAGGTCGCGATCGAACAATGCCGCGTCGCCTACGAGCGGTACTTCGCGGGCCTTGAACGACGTGAGCCTCAAGACGTTCGCAAACGTTGCGAAGCGCTCGCGCGCGCGATGCCCGAGACCTCGGTGCGCAACGTCGGACTAAAGTTTCGCCTCGGGACCGCCAAGCAGCGCTGGACGACGTACGCGCAGCACTGGGCGCGCATCGTGAGGCAGATCGAGGAAGGCACCTTCAAGCGGGACCGCGACCGGGCGGACAAGCGCTTTGGAACTCCGTCACTGCCTCCCGCTCCGCGAAGCGTCGAAGAGCTTTCGGGCAACGAGCTCATGGACGACGACGACAGCGTCAGCGACCTGCACGAACTCGCACGGAGCGCCGGACTGCCGCCGCCCCCACGCCCGTCAAGCCGCGCCGTTCCGTCGAGCGCACGCCCGTCGGCCATCGACCTCGCGACGCCCATGCCGCCATCGAGTCGACCCATCGCGCCGCCGCCCCCCTCGCAAGCCGAACCGTATCGCGCCGTCTTCGAGCGTTACGTGGCCGAGCGCGTTCGACGTGGCGACCCGCAGGCTGCGGAACTTCGATTCGAGTCGGTGGCCAAGCAGCTACGAAACACCGAAGAGCAACTGCGTGCAAAGTACAGCGGTCGTTCCATCCAGTTCGATGTGACGGAAAAAGATGGCAAAGTCGTGCTTCGCCCCGTCGTGAAGTGAATCGCCACGCGCGCCTTGTCCTTTTTCCGACGTTCGGGTGGGAGACAGCACCCGAGACAAAAAAGCTGGTAGGTTTTTCGCGCAAACGCGAACACGCGTGACGCGGAAGGACTGAAGCGATGGGCAAGGGCGGCTCGAATAAATCCGATGGCCTGTTTCACGTGAAGCGAAAGGCCGACGCAAACCGGGCAAAGACCGCGAACGTCACCCTGATCGGCAAGATGCCGCGCAAGTCGAAAGTGGACGACGCCGGGAACGCGCTATGGAAAGACTGGGTCCGAAAGGAACTTGAGAGCACCCAAGAGGTGCTCATCGAAGCTATCACGGGCGAGATCTACCGCTACATCATCGGCGGTCCCCAGCCAAAGATTCGCACAGCCGACGCGCATACCATCCTTTCTGAACTCGTCTTCTACCGCTCGTTTCGCGATATTCAGGGGCCCGCGAATCCCGAACACATCGTCGACAAAGAGAAATGGCATGCTGCTTTTCGCGAGAACATCGAGGGGTTCATGCGCGTCATGTTCTCAACGATCATGCTCGCCGAGAACGACCTATCGGACATGAACTACGGCCTGGAGGTGACCTCTGCGAAGGGCGTATCGGAGACTTATGGCGAATTCATCAAGATCGACCATGGCCAGTCTCTCAATGAAATGCGCATCGCCGACTTGAAAGACCGCTCGTCGTTCTTTTCGAAAAAGAGGTTCGCAAAAAAAGCGGAAATCAAATACTATGATCCGCTCGACAGCCAAGCTCTTGGCGCGGCGGACACGCGCGGGAAGAGCGATCGCTCCTCGCGTTTCACCATGTGGCAGAGCCGCCGTTACGCGCTCGGTCCGCACACCATCGACCGCCTCGCGCATGACTTCGTTCTCGGACGCGTGAACAAAGCCTACATCGATGGGCTCGACTTCCAGCCGTCCGCGCTCCCTTTTTTCGATGGGCGCTTGCTGTCGGTGCTTCACGGCGACAAAGATCGTTCGGTCTCCGAAACCGCTTGCCGGGTCGAGGTCGCGAAGTACATGGCCATCGCAACCATGGTCTTCACAGACGATCGGGTCTACCGCGAAATAGGCAAGCGAGCCGCCCACAACGACGAACCCGCGACGGTGAAGCTGATTACCGACAGCATTGTCGGGAAAAAGCGAGCGCTGCTCGAGGCCGTGTCCTGTGACCCCGATTTTAGCGCGTGGCTCGCGAGCGAAGGCGTCGCAATTTGGGTGGGCGAGGTCATCGCTGCAAATCTGAAGCGCATGAAGCACAAGGTCGATGGCGTCACGGCGAGCGAACGTTACGGCGACATGGACCTCGGAAGTGGCGTGGACGAAGGCGCCCTTGAGGACCTCGTCGCGGTCGGTCGCGTCCTCGGTGATGAAACGCTGACCCGCGCCGTCCGCGACGCGCTCCTGTCGGTGGCCGCGGTGCTGGCGGAGGAATGGGGCGATGGCAAACGCGTTGACGTGACAAGCCTCCGCGCATTCGCCGGCATGCCCCTTGAGGGCCGGGCTATGGCTCGTTTGCCGCACAGCGCGGAGGTCATGGCGGCCCACCTGCAAGACTTTCTTCACAACGAATCTCGGCTGCTGCGCACCTACCTGTGCCTGTGCTTCGAGTCGGTGCTCTCGTCAAAAAAGGCCGCGGGCTTCTTTTCCGGTCGCAGCTCCGCCACGGTGAGCAAGTACGACGCAATCGAGAAGATTCTCACGGACGCGGCCGTCGCGGCCCCGGCGTTGACGCAACTTCGCGCGTCGACCCAAGGTCGCAAGAACGAAAAAGACGTGAACTTCTACGAGAGCCTCCTCGGCGCCGCACCGAACCTGCGCGCGGCCTCGAAGATGGTGGTGCCCGAGGGCTGGGACCTCGCGCCCCGCGGTCGTTAGGGAATTTCGAAGTAGTAACAGTCGTCCGAAATGGTCACTTCGCCTCCGGCTCCCGCTTCATCGGCGGGGCCGAGGGTGATGGCGTACACGCCCTGCGGAAGCTGAAGTCCGCGCCATGTGACGCCGCGGCTCTTCATGAGGGATACAACCTTTTCCTCTTTGAAAAGCAACGGTCCCTGCGGCGATCCATTCGCGTCACGGGTCAACGCGTCTTGCATCGGACCGAGCAAATAGACGTTTGGACGCATCGCCACGCGTGAAGTGGATTCGACAACAACTGTGAGCGCCGTGGGGTCGATCGCCGGAACGAACGGCGCGTCGGCCGTCGTAGGAACCACCATGCGTCCCCATTTTCCGGTCGCTTCTCCCCATCGCGCGTTGCCGAAGCGAATTTCGGCGATCGTAACCTCTTTCGCCGGAGGCTTTCCCTGCCGTTCGCTCTGCTTGGGGCTTGAGTAGCGCTTCAAGCGCGCGGCACCCTCCGGTGCGAGCAAGTCGACGGGGTTGTAGCCGCGTTCCGGTCGCACTTGGCAACAATGAAGAACGGCAAGTGACACATGGGACATCCGTTCGATACGGAGATGCGCATGGGCGACCATTCTCCCATCGTCGCCGTGGAAAGCACTCTCGGGGTCGTGCTCCCAACCCTGGAAATCTGGGACGATTTCGCTTTCGAAGTGCTCAGGCCAGCCATTGAGCGCGGTCCACGCCCCCCGTGGAAACTCGTCGAGATTCCCGTCGCGCCACGTGCTCGGACCATGCGTCGCCTCGGGATGCGCCGCACTCCAATGGGCCGGTGTCGGCTCTTGGAACGAAGGGTCAAACGTCACCGTCGTGGACGCATTCGGATGATTCCACGCGTCGCGGCAGTGGAGCGCCCAGGCGAGGCGTCGCGCGGCCGTGGCGATGAGCGTGTCCACGAGCTTCCACGTTTCACGAAACCGCTCCGCGTCCATGCGCTCGAAGAAAACCCGCCACAATGGATCGCCCGCGAGGGACTCCAGGTCGGCTGCGAGCCCGCGCAATTCGTCCCCTGATTCACGTTCGCGACGGCGCGACGGCGACCCTCCAAACGAAACCTTACGCCCCTGTTCGGCTGGGTTTTCGCTGAGCTCTTGCGCCAATCGGCCGAGCGTTTTGTCGCAATAAAGAAAGAGGTGATGCGGGTCGATGGTCGCGGTTGCGCCACGTGTACCGTCGTCCCGATCGTCCAATACGAAGTCACCTTCGCCAACCGACTCACGCTCGGACACCGCGCGCAGCACGCTTTCGTAGAGCGGAGCGTCGGCGAAAAACGGCTCTCCGCCGAGACGCTTCACGACAACCGCGATCGGCTCCGACATCGCCGCGCCAAGCGGAACCGCGGTCGCCTCTGCGAACGTGTGGAGCACGGCCGCGAGAACCTGCGCGAAGCGATGGGCAGGAACTGCCACGAGTGCCGTGTGACGCTTCTCACTCGGCGCGACCACGTGTTGAACCCGCGCACGCGACAGGCGCCAGTGCGAGGCCATGAGGGCAAACGCAAACGAAACGCTCGCGAGCACGCGCGATTCCTCGTCGTCACGGCCAGCCACGCGCTTGAGTTCTGTCCACCGTTGACGAATGGTTTCCGCCTCGGTTTGGAGCACGGCAAGTTCGAGGGCCCCCGCGTCAACAAGGTCGCGATGCCCGCGCGCCACTTGCTCCGCAACGCCCTGATGCACCTCCGCGTCGGAGGGCTCATCATCGTCGAAACCCGCTGCGTCGGCGCTGCGTGCGGTCGGTCGACCCGTCACGCGCGCACTCAGGGCATTCAACCGTTCCGTAAGCAGGGCAACCGAGTTCTTAAGCTCGTGAAATTCGTCGTCACTGACCGGTGGCATAGGCTGTCTCGCGGGTGAAAACGTCGAAGGCTGCTGAAAAAGAGCGAACGACCCAAAGCTATGGGAGGAGG
>CAIQDA010000205.1 GCA_903870415.1 uncultured delta proteobacterium | reverse complement strand
CGGTGGTTGTGAACACGTCGGCAGCGAACGTTGCCCCGCCCTGGAAGCGACTTCACTGGCGCCAGTATCCTCGGTTTCTGGCGATCGGCCTCTCGCGAAACATTGAAGAAAAAGAGCGGCATATCCTCAGCTTCACGCTCAACCGTGCAGACATCGACAGGCCGAACCTCGCCAAGCGCTGGGCGAATTACATGGATGATGCACCTATCGCGCCGCACGTGCTCCTGCAGCAAGTGGCCGCAGCGATTCGCATGCGCGCGCCGCGCCACCTGGACGTGCCGACGCTGCTTCTCGCGTCCCACGGCGATCGGCTCGTCGATCCGGAGTGCAGCTGGCGTCTGGCGCGACGCCTCGGGGCGCACCTCGTGATGCACCGCACCGCCGGCCACGACCTGACTCTCGACGATCCGAACTGGGTCGCCAACCAGATTCGCCAGTGGCAAGCGACCATTTGACCCTGCGTTTTTCCAACGATTCGAGATGAGACGATGAACGACTTCGCGCTTTTTGACTGCGCCCACGCCCTGCCCGACGGCGTGCGCGAGATTGCTCCGAGTGCGCTTGCGAGCGCCGCCCCCAGCACGCGTCGACGCCTCGTGGACGTGCGTGAGTCGCACGAGTTCACCGGCGACCTCGGACACGTCGCAGGCGCAAAACTCGTGCCCCTCGGCACGGTCACGCGTGAAGCGGTGAAGTGGGATCACGACGATGAGTTCGTTCTGATTTGCCGTTCGGGCGGCCGTTCGGGCTTCGCGGCCCGAGAGCTTCGCGCGCTCGGATTCACGCGCGTCATCAATCTCGTTGGCGGCATGCTTGCCTGGAACGAGGCGAGCCTTCCGACCGAGAAGGGCTGAAGCCGATGGGCCTCGAAGATCGCGCACGCGCCAGCCTCGCCATCTCGCTCACGATGTTTCATTCCGCGCGCGGACTCGCGAGCCTGATGGTCGACAGCTCCGGCGCAGGCATTCGGCAGGTCGCTCTCGACTGGGGCCAATCCATGGTCGACGTGTCGGGAGCGCAGATCGAGGTCCACGGACTTCGCCCTGAACTTTTCGACTCGCCGTTCATCCTCATGGCGAACCACGCGAGCCACTATGACATCCCGATTCTCCTCTCGGTGGTGCCTCGGTGTCCGGGCTTTCTCGCGAAGAAAGAGCTCTTCGACTTTCCGATCTTCGGCCCCGCCATGAAGGGCATTCAGTGCGTTCCGATTGATCGTGCAGACCGCAAGCAATCGCTCGAAGCCATTGAAAAAGCTGCGGATGTCGTGCGTACCGGCGGGCGACTCGTCGTCTTTCCGGAGGGCACGAGAGGAACCGGGAGAGCGCTGCAGCCCCTCAAAAAGGGACCGTTCCACTTGGTGCAACGTGCACGCGTTCCGATCATCCCGGTCGGCCTGATCGGCACCGCGAGCATCTGCCCGCGCGACCGAGTTCGCGTCTATCCGGGCAAGGTCACGATTCGCTTCGGCGAGCCGATCACCTTCAGTCGCGAGCGTCCGACGAACATGAGCGTCGAGCGAAACGCGCTCATGCGAACGGTTGCAGCGGCGCTGAGCGAGCTGAGTGGGCTGCCGCAAGGCGATGAGTCTTCCGACGGGTAACCGCGCCGGCACTGGTTTTTTCCGACCAATGAAGTATTGACTCATCAAAGAGTTACGCTAAGCCCCCCCCGCGTGACTCCTCGCGCGCCCCTCATTCCCGTTGTTGCGATCTTGGCTTCCCTCACCGGTTGCGGCGAGGGGGCGTCGTCGTCCGCGAGCGCGTCAAACGCCGATGCGGGTTCACTCGTCGCCGACGCGGGCTCGCTCGTGGTCGACGCTTCGACGGCCCCCCTTGCGGACGGCGGAAGCGTCACCGACGCGGGCTCCGACGCGGCCGACACGGGGTTGCCCGACTCGGCCTCCACGCACACGACCGTTCGCGTCCATTACCCGCGCACCACGCATTCGCTGACGATTCGCGGGGCTTCCGCGCCCCTTTCGTGGACACAGAGCGCCGCGACAACCCCCGCAGCCGATGGCTGGACGTGGTCTTCCGATAACCTTACGTCGGCTTCCGACTTCAAGCCGATGCTCGACGATGCCGCCTGGTCGCTGGGCGCGAACTACCGCGTGGCACCGGGCGAAACCGTGGACATTTACCCACGGTTTCAAAGCGCCGCGGGCAGCTACTCCATCCGCTGGCCGTCGTTCGCATCGGCCACCCTTGGACGTAGCCGCAAAGTCTGGGTCTATTTGCCGCCGGGCTACACCGAAAACACCGAGGCTCGGTACCCGGTCGTCTACATGCACGACGGGCAAAATCTCTTCGATCGCAACGCGCCATTCGGATTTTGGCACGCGGACGAAACGCTCGACGAAGGCGCGGCCGACAGCACCATCCGCGAATCCATCGTGGTCGGACCGGAAGCCGGAAACGATCGCATGACCGACTACACGCCGAGCTTCGACGCGAGCGAAGGGTCCGGCGGCGGAGCTGCGGCATACGTCACGAGCCTCGTCACCGAGCTGAAACCCCTCGTCGACCGTGAACTGCGCACCCTGCCCGGCCGCGAGACGACCGCCATGATCGGCTCGTCCCTTGGCGGACTCGTGACCGCTTGGACAAGTGTGCATCATGCAAGCACTTTCGGCTCGTGCGGAGTGATGAGCCCATCGACGTGGTGGGACAACACGATGATTCTCTCGGAAGTTTCCACGCTTCCATCGCAGTCCACGCGACCGCTTCGCATGTACGTCGACAGCGGCAACGCGGGCCCTTCCCTCGACGACCACGTGAACACGGCGCTGCTCGCCGGGCGCTACCGAAGCGCCGGTTACGTGGACGGTCTCGACTTTCTCTATGTGCTCGCGGCGGGACACCAGCACAGCGAAAGCTACTGGGCGCAACGCTTGCCTCGTGCGCTCCGCTTCTTGGTCGGCGCACGTCCGCACACCGGCGCACTGCCGTAGGCGCCCCGTCAGAATCGCTGACGAAGCGGACGGCCCGTGGGCGACGTTGGTGAGAATTGCTCGGATATTCTCTGGAGTTCACGCAACGCATCCCGGACCGCATCGCGGGGCACACGGCCCGGTCCCTGCACGCGATCGCAGAAGAACGTGCGGCACCCAAGGGGACGTGCAGAATACACGGAGCAGCGTCCATCGGCCCCAAGCAGTGGGCAGCGTCCCTCGTTCACGATCGGCAGCGTGCGCCTGTTTTTCGCCGCGACCGCGTCTCTGCCGCCAAGCGCGCCGAGCGCCTTCGCGACGATCGTCCACTCGACGTCCGTGACCCATGGCTCGCGCCCGGTTCGCTCGAAGTGGCAACAGTCGGTGCTGAGATCGCAGGAAAATGGCTCAAGAACCGCATCGAGGCGCGCGTAAGCCTCGCGGAGCGCGTCGACGAGCACGTCGCGGGGGTCTTGGCGTGGTGGGCGTCTTTGCACCCGCACGTCCAAACCCAACGGCGACGACAACGCAAGCGTCACCCCTTTTGATGACCATCGGCTCTCGAGGCATTTGCTACGCTCGCCGGCGATGCGCGCCCGAACCGTTTTTGCTTTCGCACTCCCGCTCGCGCTTGGGGCCTGCGCGACGCCACACGGCTTCGGACCCCCTCCGCGCATGTTGCCTCCGCTCGCGATCGACACCGAGGCCTCCGAGGTGACGAGCCTCATAGGAGATGCGACCGGACACCGGGAGCAGCTCGCGCGTTTTCTCGAGGAGTTCACGCGTCCGGACGTGCCCAGCGATATACGGCACCCGGCCCGCTTCCGCGCGGTCGTCCGAGGTGAGAGCCACTACGGGACGCTCCTCATGTCGATCGTCTATTGCGGTCTCTATATCGGACTCGCGACCGACTGCGCCTACTTCGACGTGGATCGGGCGGTCGATCTCGAGATCGAGGTCGACGGCTCACGCTTCTCCGGCACGGGTTTCAGCCGGCGCGGCGCGAGCACCTGGTTCAACGCAAGCGGACACTACTCGTTGAAGGAAGCGACCGAAGGAGCCGTCCGACACGGGATGGGGGCCGGCGCGTACATCGCTCCAGCGCCAAGCACCTTGGAAGGTCGACCATGAAACGTAGCCTTGGTTTTTATCTGACGTTTCCCACGCTCGCGATGCT
>CAIQDA010000204.1 GCA_903870415.1 uncultured delta proteobacterium | reverse complement strand
GCGGTGTGGACCTGCGGGTCTTCTCGCCTGCGCGGGTTGGCCTTCTCGACGTGCCTCGGACCGGCGCATGGCTGCTGTTCCGCTTGCCGCATTGTGTCGGAGTCCATGAGATCGCATCGCCCCATGACGTGCCTCGTCGCAGCTCCGCATCTTAAGGCTCCGGTCCTCAGGCCTCCGCGTCGGATCCGCCACCTCCGTGCCCGCGCCTCGCAACCTCGTTTAGGGCGTCAGCGCTTCTTGATGGGGATGAGGAAAGAGGAAAAGAGTTCAGACAACCTTCGCGCACGCATACGCGACATGACCACGGTATTACCTAACCCATCTGATCTCCCTCTCATCCCCCTCTCATCTCCCCTAAATAAATCCCCAAAAGTCTTGAAAACGAGGACGTTTTTCAGGCGGGTGCGGGCGTGGGGGCGGGACCGAAGCGAGGGCTGCCCGACGAAGCCGGATCTGCGGCGAGGCAAGTCCACAAGAGGCGCGGCGATCCCATTTTGCCGAGGCGAGCTGCGCAGAAGTAACGGCGCAGCTGTCATGGTCATCGACGAAGCAAGTCGCCGCGGCCAAACGAAGCACGACAACCGAACCCGCAAGGAGTGAAGAGCCACGACGCGTCGACCGGCGAAGGCGGTTTGCAGCCTGAGCAAGGGCTCGCTCCCGCGCCGCGCACGCCGGTCCATGCACAGTGCATCCGTTTTCAAAGCGCCGCCCGCCCGCCTCGCCCACGTCCGCTCCCGTCGCCGCCTCACCGCCTGCTCTTTCCCCTGCCGCCGCGTGAACCTTGCGCGCACGACGCGGTCAGTCCATTCCAGGAAGTTTCTTCTGCGAGGCGCCGTCAACCTTACGTGCGAGCCGTGCCTTGCGTTTCCCTTCGCCAGCGCCGCCTTCACCGGTGCCAAGTTCCGCGAGTCCAAGCGCGGCTTTGGCGTCACGCAAACGGTGCTCGTACACCTTTGCGAGTTCGAGTCGCACGCGGTCATCGTCGAGCCACGTGCGCGCTTCTTCGAGACTCGTTGCCGCGGCCGCCCACGCCTCGTCGCCCTTGAGCACCGCGGCCCGCGCCAAGTGGAAGTCACGCGCGAACGATGAATCGAGACCACGCTTTTCGGCGACCTCGAGCACTTCTTTTTCGCGCTCAGTGGCCTTCGCCTTCTTCGCCGTGCGCGCAGCGGATACGAGCTCTTTTCCTTGCAAAAGGCTCTCTGCGGGCGGCCTGCCGTAGAGCGCCACGAGCCCCACCATCGTGAGCACGTCTTGCACGTTGTGATCGAGCACGGCCCGCACCGGTGCAGAATCTCCGCCTCGAAGCCACGCCAGATAGGCTTGAGCCACTTGCGACGACGGAATGTCGTCCACGCGCTCAAGGCCGAAGAGCGCCTGTTCGAGGGCTTGAAGGCGAACGCCGAAGTCGCGACCGCGATGCAAGCGACGCGCAACGTGAAGCAAGTCCAAATGGGGACCGTCGAAGGGGAACGCCTTGCGATTGAGCGCGAAGCGCGTTTTCAGCAGCGGAATATCGAACGATTTCCCGTTGAACGTCACGAGGAACGAGGCCGCGCGAAGACGCATCTCGAGGTGCTCAAGCATCGGAGCCTCGCTCGCGAAGGTGGGCATGAAGAGAAGCTCGGTCATGAAGCGCTCGTCGTCCTCACTCCACCAGGCAAGTCCGACGAGGAATGCGATCGTGCCTGTGCCCCCGGAGAGGCCCGTCGTCTCCGTGTCGAGATAGAGCGCGCCTTTAAGGTTGCAGGATGCAAGGGTTTCATCGAGAGCGAGGACGCTCAACCAGGGCATGTTCGCGGACATCGCATCGTCGAGGGACACGGGGCCGATGCGGGAGCCCTGTGATTCCGCACGCAAACGACGTTCGAAGGAACCTGACGGACTCTCGATCGTTTCGAGGGGAAGCTCCTCGCGGTACGCCGGCTCAACGTCGTCGGCGGCACGAATGCGCTCTTTCTTGGTCTCGTGCTTGGCCAGAGCTTTGGCCATGCGCGCGCGCAAATCGTCGAGAAGCGCCGCCTGCTTGTCGACCTGTTTCTCGGGAAGGGCCGCCGCCGCGTCATCGTCGCTCGTCGACTCTGCTGCTTCTTCCGACGTGCCCGCATTCAACGCCTCGGCCGATGCGGTTTTCGCCGCTTGGACTTTGTCGAGGCGCGCAAGCCGTGAGGAAAAGCTCATATCCCCACGCTAGCGCCGGACCGGGCGCGAAACAAATGTTCAGGTGTCCGAAACGCGAGCCGCAAGGATTGGCGCAAGGACGTCGGGTACGTCGGTCACGAGTCCGTCCACACCGAGATCGAGCAGCTCCGACGCTTCACCTGCGTCGTTCACGGTCCACACATGGACCTGGATTTTGAGCCGGTGGCACCGTTCGACAAAGCGCCTCGTCACGATGGGCATCGGTCCGAGCCATCGCGGAACCTGCGCAGCTCGACCCTCCCAGTTTCGAAAACTGAGGGCTTTTTCAGGCAGAGCGACAAGTGCGGCGACCTCTTCTTGTCCGAGGCCCATGGGGCCGGTCCACCCGAGGTCACGCACCTTGTGAAGGACGATCGATGAGAAGCTTGCAATGCGCACGCGGTCTTCGGCCTTGAGCGCCTTCACCGTTTGCAGCAACGGCTCAAGCATCGCGAGGCCCGCTTTCGCGTCGATGTTGAAGATCGTGTTCGGGAAGGCGGTCAGAGCGTCAACGAGCGTGGGCATACGCCGCGCCAAAAGCGGATGGTCCTTCGCTTCGCCGTCAAAACCCAGGCTCACGTCCCAGCCCGCGAGGTCCGCAACGGTGCTCTCTGCGATGAGTGCGTCGACCTTCGCCATCCGCTCGCCGGTGCGATCGTGAGAGAGAACGACGACGCGATCGCGGGTCATCCACGCGTCCGTTTCGATGGCCGTAGCACCGTGCGCGAGACCAAGACGAAACGCCTCAAGCGTGTTCTCCGGTGCAAGCTTCGATGCTCCGCGATGGGCGAAGAGAATCGTCATTCGAAGACCACGGTGCGGGCGAGAGCGGCGTCGATCATGTCGTCTTGACCCAGAGCAAGAGGCCTTGGGATTTCCGCGGGATGAAACGCTCGAACCTCAAGAATTTCAAGGGGATTCACCGGCCTCAACGTCGGTTCCGCCACGCGCACGCGCACAATCACCGAAACGCCGTGGAAGCGCACGTCTCGGTCGGGTCGCGAGAAGACGCCAACCAGCTCAGGCTCCGAAAGAAACGTCTCGATGCCTGCCTCTTCGAGGAGCTCGCGCGCCAACCCGGTGCGCAAGGTCTCGCCCCACTCAAGCGTGCCTCCAGGAAGCGCCCATGTGCCCGTGTCCCCGCGACGAATGAGCACGACGCGACCGTCGTCGAGAAGAGGTGCCGCAGCGACTGCGATCACGGGCCGCTTGAGCACGTGGCGGGCCGCCTCGCGAAGGATCGTCAACACCGATCCGGGAAGCGCTTGCAGCGGAAAAAGCATCGTTTTCACGGACCACGATTCGCTGCACCATGCAAGGCGGTGGAGAAGCGCTCGCGCTTCTGGGCGTTCTGCTAGTGCCCCCACCCCGTCGTCGGTGAGCGCGTGGAGGAACATCGAATGAACCTGTTTGCGAAGAAAAATTTGCGCCAAATTTTGGCGGACGCTTCCGACGAGAACATCGCCGAACACGCGGCCGGCGGTGGTGGTGGCCTCGCCCGTACGCTCACCGCCTTCCAGCTCATGATGCTCGGCATCGGGGCCATCATTGGCGCGGGTATCTTCTCGCTGACAGGCACGGCGGCAGCGAATTTTGCAGGCCCCGGCATCGTTTTCAGCTTCGTCGTGGGCGGCGTTCTCTGCGCCTTCGCAGGCCTTTGCTACGCGGAAATGGCGTCGATGATCCCCGTCGCGGGCTCGGCCTACGCCTACTCGTACGCGACCATGGGCGAGCTCATCGCTTGGATCATCGGCTGGGACTTGGTCCTCGAATACGCCTTCGGATCGGTCACCGTCGCCGCGGCATGGTCCGGCTACGTGTACTCGCTGCTCCACAAAACCATGGGCATCGACTTTCCGGACTTCGTCGTGCGCCTCACGAAGGGGCCATGGGAAGAAGTCACGCTGAACTCCGGCGACAAGGTGTTCGGCCTCTGGAACGTGCCTGCGACCCTCGTCGCCCTCTTGGTCTCAAGCGTTCTCTACCGCGGCATCAAAGAGTCCGCGTCGCTCAACAACATCATCGTCGTCGTGAAGGTCGCGATCGTCTTGAGCTTCATCGGGCTCGGCATCGGCGTCATCTCGACGGACAATCTCTTCGTCAATCCTGCCGCAACGGGCATCGCGCAGCTGGTTCCGCCGGTCACCGAGGTCGCAGGCGCCATGCGCTACGGCTGGGGCAACGGCGGCGTGCTCACGGGCGCGGGCGTGGTTTTCTTCGCGTACATTGGCTTCGACGCGGTCAGCACAACAGCGCAAGAAGCCAAGAACCCGACGCGCGATTTGCCCATCGGCATCCTCGGCAGCCTCGTCGTGTGCACGGTGCTCTACATCCTCGTCGCCCTCGTGTTGACGGGGGTTGTACCTTACAAGGAACTCGGAGTTCCCGACCCCATCGCCGTTGGCATCGACCGCATCGTCGACCTTCGCGGATGGTCCGTTGGTGCGAAAAAGCTCTTCACGTTCGGCGTGAAGTTCGGCGCCATCAGCGGTCTCACGAGCGTCATTCTCGTCATGATGATGGGGCAGACGCGTGTATTCTACGCCATGTCGAAGGACGGACTGCTTCCCTGGTTTTCAGCGACGCATCCCATCTACAAGACGCCGCACGTGGCCACGATCGTCACAGGCATCTTCGTTGCACTTTGTGGCGGCGTCATGCCCATGAGCCTCGTCGGTGAGCTTGTGTCGATCGGCACCCTGCTCGCATTCGTTCTCGTGTGTCTTGGCGTGCCCATCCTGCGCCACACGGCCCCCGACCTGCCGCGACCATTCCGCGTGCCGGGCGCGCTCTTCGTCGGCCTCGCAGGCGCAGGCTCCTGCTTCTGGGTCATGACCGGGTTGCCGCGCGACACGTGGCTCCGGCTCATCGTGTGGCTCATCATCGGTTTCGCGTTTTACTTCGGCTACGGCCGGCACCACTCGACGCTCCAGCGCGCGCAAAACGCCACGTCAAACCCCTCGCCGCGCTGAGCAAAGAAAAGGTCGGGAATCGCCTCTTGGATCCCGACCAAAGGACGACACGCGCCTGGCGTGGCGTCGAAGAGATTCTTGACCTAGCGCGACCTCCGCGTCGTCCGTGAAACGGGTTCGCCAACCATTCGTGTCAACGCGGGGTCTTCCACCGCCCGCCGATTATCTGCAAGGCCATCGCCATGAAGTTCGTCACCTTCCAGCATTCCCCATCCGAAGCTCGCCCCGGTCTCGTGGTCGGCGACAAGGTTCTCGACCTCGCGCTCGCGTTTCGTGAGGAAGAAACCAAAGCGGGACGCTCCACCGAGGCGCACGTCCTCGAGGAGCGCTACGGCCGCGGCGTCCTCGGCATCGTCCAGAACCAAGACGCTGTGATGCCGGTCGTTAAGGCGTGGGAGGAGCGCATGAAGGCGGGTGACGTTCCCGCCACCGTGAGCGGCGAAGCCCTCGTGCACACCTATGGCGAGAAGGCTTTCCTTTCCCCAATCCCGAATCCGCCGTCGACGCGCGATGGGTATGCGTTTCGCCAGCACGTGCAAACTGCACGGAAAAACCGCGGGCTCGAGATGATCCCCGAGTTCGACGAGTTTCCTGTTTTTTACTTCACCAATCACCACGCCATCGTCGGCTCTGGGCCCGTGAAGGTCCGTGCGCGCCACCTTGAGAAGCTCGACTTCGAGCTCGAGGCAGCAATCGTCGTCGGACGTGCGGGCAGCGACTGGACCATCGAAGAAGCCGACAAGGCCATCTTCGGTCTGTGCATCATGAACGATTGGTCCGCGCGCGTGCTCCAGATGGACGAGATGAAGCTCTCGCTCGGACCGGCAAAGGGCAAAGACTTCGCGACGGGCCTTGGACCCATGCTCGTCACGCTCGACGAACTCGCCGACGTGACGACGAAGACCGACAAAGGCTTGGTCTTCGATCTCCAGATGAAATGCTGGGTCAACGGCGTTCAACTCAGCGAGGGCAACGTGAACCAGATGAACTGGACCTTCGCGCAGATTCTCGAACGCGTGAGCTACGGCGTGAACGTCGTTCCGGGCGAGGTCATCGGCTCGGGCACGGTCGGCACCGGGTGCCTGCTCGAACTCAACGGCTCGGGCATCACGAAGAACCAATGGCTTCAGCTCGGCGACAAGGTCGACATGGAGATCACGCGCCTCGGTCGTCTCGAAAACACGATCGTCGGCGGCAACTGACCCTCAAGAACCCTGGCGTAAAGCGCCGGTTACTCTTCGACGAAATCCAGTGATTTTCCGAAGGTTTCCGGCAGCAGCGCGAGCGCGACAAACGCGCACGTGAACACGACGGCGCCGATCGCCATGACGACTTGAGGCAGCCCGAACGTGGGGGCGTAGGCCTTGACGATCATGCCCATGGGGATGACCGCCGCGCGCACGAAGTTCGAAGCGCTCGTGGTGGCTGTCGCACGCATGTTCGTGCCGAACTGTTCCGCCGTCGACTGCATGAACATGGCCCAGTAGCCCGTGCCGATGCCAAGCAGGAAGCAGACGCCCAAGAACGCCGAAGCCGACTGACCACGCATCGACGTGAAATAAATCACGGTTCCAACCATGGTCAGCGCGACGTAACCGCCAATGGCCTTGCGCCGTGACGCGAGGGCCTGACTCACGAGGCCACTCGACAAGTCCCCGACCGCGAGACCGCTGTACGCGAACAAGATGCAGTCTGCAGGCGTTACGGCACCGATGACGCCGAGCGCTGCGGCGAGTTTGTTGCCGTAAGCCACGAGGAGCCCGATGACGAACCAGATGGGGATCGCCATGAAGATGCTTCCGACGTAACGACCGAAGCGTTCACGCGAATTGAACAACATGAGGAAATTTCCACGCGATGCGCCCTTGTGGTCGGCCGCGTTGGCGAAGAGCCCCGATTCCGCGAGGCGTACGCGAAGAAGCAGGAGCCCGAAACCGAGACTGCCGCCCACGAGGTAGGCCACCTTCCATGAGGAGAGCTTGGCGACGCTCGCCGCGACAACGGCACCGAGCACGCCGACCGTCGCGATGATCGTCGTTCCGTAGCCGCGAATCGCCGGAGGAAGCACCTCGGACACGAGCGTGATCGCCACACCGAGTTCGCCCGCAAGACCCACGCCGGCCAAGAAGCGAAGGGCCTCGTATTGAGGAATTGTGCTGATGAACGCGTTGAGGACGTTCGCCGTCGAGTAGAGCAGAATCGACCCGTAGAGCACGCTCACGCGACCACGCTTGTCCCCGAGCGAACCCCAGAGAATGCCGCCGATGAGGAGCCCGGCTTGCTGAAAATTGTCGAGGGTGAGGCCCACGGAAAGCGTTTGTGAGTCGGGCACACCGAGCGCAAGAAGGCTCGGCTCACGCACCACCCGGAACAGCAAGAGGTCGTAAATGTCGACGAAGTAACCGAGCGTGGCGACAAGGACTGTCGGCGTCAGCGCCTGGCGAAAACCAGCCCATTGCAAACCCGCGGATGCGCCCTCAGCCGCTCGTTCGTCCATGCGCCGAGTCTTACCGCAAGTCGCCTGAGGCGTCGTTGCACACCGCACGTTTCGCCGTGGTCGCGGCACCGTGTGCAATCACGGCACTTCCGGTTGACGAGGGCGCGGTCCGCGATTAACACGCTGCGTCGTGGCACTCCTCGTCATGAAGTTTGGCGGTACCTCCGTCGGGTCCGTCGATCGAATCCGCAACGTCGCTCGGCGCGCCCTCGAGGCGCAAAAAGCCGGGAATGACGTCGTTCTCATCGTGAGCGCGATGTCCGGTGAGACGAACCGGCTCCTTTCGCTCGCCAACCAGGTCACGCCGGTCCCCGGTGCCCGAGAAATGGACGTCATCGCCGCCACCGGCGAGCAAGTGTCCGCGGCGCTCACCGCGCTTGCGGTGCATCACGAAGGCGGCAAAGCCCGTTCGCTCCTTGGACATCAGGTTCGCATCCTGACCGACGCGGCGTTCAGCAAAGCGCGCATTCGATCCATCGACGCGACCGCGATTCGCGAGGCGCTAAGCCGCGGTGAAATCGCTGTGGTCGCTGGTTTTCAAGGCGTCGACGACGGCGGAAACATCACCACGCTGGGCCGTGGCGGGTCGGACACGAGCGCTGTCGCCGTTGCCGCTGCCCTTGGCGCGAGCGCATGTGAAATCTACACGGATGTGGACGGCGTCTATACGACGGACCCGAACGTGTGCCCCACCGCCCGCAAGATCGACCGCATCTCGTTCGAGGAAATGCTCGAACTCGCGTCCCTCGGCGCCAAAGTCCTCCAGATCCGTTCCGTGGAGATTGCCATGAAGTACAACGTTCCGATCCACGTTCGCTCGAGCTTTTCCGATGCCCCAGGCACCTGGGTCGTTGGCGAAGACCAAGGCCTTGAGTCCGTCACCGTTGCTGGCGTCGCCTATGACAAGGCCGAGGCGCGCGTGCATCTCGTCGGACTCGAAGACAAGCCTGGCGTGAGTGCGTATCTCTTCGAGAAAATCTCCGAAGAGAACATCTCCGTCGACATGATCATCCAGAACGTTTCGAAGGCCGATGGAAACCGCACCGACGTGACGTTCACGCTGTCAAAAAGCGACCTTCAGCGCTCACGCAGCATCATCGAAGAGATCGCTCGCTCGGCCGGCGCTCAAGACGTTCGCTACGACGAAGACGTCTCGAAGGTGTCCATCGTCGGCCTCGGCATGCGCACGCATGCGGGCGTCGCGTCGAAGATGTTCCGCCTGCTTGCGAACGAGGGCATCAACATCCAGGCCATCAGCACGAGCGAGATCAAAATCTCCTGCCTCGTCGCCGCGAAGTACACGGAGCTTGCGGTTCGCACGCTTCACGAGGGTTTCGGCCTGTCGAAAGCTCCTCCCTCGAAGCCCTGAATCGCGGCACGCCGTCGCGCTTCTTGAGCCAAGAGCGCGTCCGAAAGGGCTCGCTCTTTTTCATGGCTGCACCCTGCATGTTGTTCAAGGTCACGCGCGCGGGCCGTTGATGCGCGCCGCGGATTGCGCTAGGGGCTCCTTCACTATTCGGGCGTCGTCTAATGGCAGGACAGGAGATTTTGATTCTCCTTATCGTGGTTCGAATCCATGCGCCCGAACCGCTTCCCCACGCGATGAGCCCAAGGCCATCGCGTTCTCGCTTACGCGGCCGTTTTCGCTTACGCGGCCGTTCTCGCTTACGCGGCCGTTTTCGCTTACGCGCGCGTTTTTGTTTTCGCCGGAGACGGGGCGTCGTCGTCGTCAGCGCCATGTGGCAAGGTGGCCCGCACCATGGCATCCGATTTGGTGGGTTCCCTCCCCGTCGTTGATCTGCGCGCCTGCGCCGCGAGCAATTCCGTCGAGCGCGAACGTGTCCTCGACACCGTTGCATCGTCGCTCGAGGAGTTTGGCTTCCTCGTTATCGACGGGCACGGTCTCGACCGCGCGCTCATTTCACGCGTGTTTTCCCTGACGAAGGCGCTCTTCGAACTTCCGGCTCAAACGAAGGCCGCGTGCTGCGTTCCCGAGTCTCTCGGCAACCGCGGTTACGTGGGCCTCGGCGGAGAGACAGCGCTCGGCGCGAAGGTGTCGGACCTCAAAGAATTTTGGCACGTGGGTCAGGAGCGCGTCCCCGCCAACGGAGGCGCGGCATACTTGCCCAACGTTTGGCCCAGCACCGAAGCGCTTCCAAACGTGAGCGAGGATCTCCTTGCACTCTACACGTGCTTCGAGGCCGTCGCGGAGCGCGTCTTGTCGGTCATCGAAGCTGCGCTGCGACTGCCGCGGCAGCATCTGTCGTCGATGATCGTCAGCGGAAACAGCGTGCTTCGTCTCATTCACTACCCGCCCCTGCCGCCGTCGGTTCCGGACGGCGCCGTGCGTGCGGCGGCGCACGAGGACATCAACCTCATCACGCTTCTCGTCGAAGGCAGTTCGGGCGGCCTTGAGCTTCAGCGTCGCGACGGCTCCTGGATGCCCGTGGCCTCGCTTGCGGGGCAGATCGTTGTCAACGTTGGCGACATGCTCGAGCGCGTCACCAATGGCCGTTTGCGCTCCACCACGCATCGGGTCGTCAATCCCGTCGACGCGCGCGCGCCCCGCTATTCGATTCCTTTTTTCGTCCACCCTCGTCCGTCGGTCCTTCTCGATCCGATCGTCGCCACGAACGACGCGCGTCGCTTTGACCCCATCACCGCCGACGCCTTTTTGACCGAGCGCCTCACGGCGATTCGTTCGCAGGAGACTCCTTCGCCATGACGCCCGACGCGCTTCGCGTGCTCCTCGATGCTGTGGCCGCGGGAACTCTCGCTCCGGGTGAAGCCGCTTCCCAGCTCTCCGATCCCCATGAGACCGACCTGGGATTCGCGGTCGTCGACCAACATCGTGCCGCGCGGCAAGGGCTACCCGAGGTCGTCTTTGGTGAAGGCAAACGCCCCGAACACATTGTGGCCATCGCCGAGGCGCTCCTTGCGCGAAAACAGAATGTATTCATCACACGTCTCGACGACGCAAAACGCGCGGCGGTCGCTGCCGCATTGCCAGGCGCACGGGTCAACGACGTCGCACGAACGCTCGCCGTCGAGTGCACCCCGCCGGTCGCCGTTGAAGACTTTCGCGCCGTCGTCGTCTGCGCGGGAACGAGCGATCTCCCCGTGTTCGAGGAATGCTGCGAGACCCTTCATGCCGCAGGAATCGCTCACGATCGCGTCACGGACGTCGGCGTTGCGGGCATTCACCGTCTCTTCGCGCGCATGGACACGTTCCGCGATGCGGACGCCATCGTCGTTGTTGCAGGCATGGAGGGCGCTCTCCCCAGCGTCATCGGCGGGCTCGTTTCGTGCCCTGTCGTCGCCGTTCCCACGAGCATCGGTTACGGCGCGGGCGCCGGCGGATACGCAGCGCTGCTCGGCATGCTTACGTCGTGTGCGTCTGGTATTACCGTATGCAACATCGACAACGGCTTTGGCGCGGCCATCGCGTTGCACCGCATCGTTCGCGCACGACGTCGCCCGTAACCCCGAGAACGCTCGAGTTGGTTTTTTCCACGGCGATGAACCATCTCGCGTCGAGGGGCGCGTGGCTCTTCCGCCCGAGGAGCCTGTCGGCTACGAACGCCCCTTGTCGACGAAGGCGGGAAGTTCGGTGAAATACCGACACGGAGCCGCCGCTGTAACCGGGGACAAATCCGCGCACACCACTCGCCTCGGCGGGGAAGGGCTCGGAGGAGAATGATCCGGAAGTCAGAAGACCCCTTCGCCGATCGCGTACTCCTAAGAGTGCGCGCCTCGATTCGCCGCGCGAGCCTCGCGGCAGAGGTTGGTGAAGCGTGTCTATCCATCGTCTTTCGTGCGTGCGTCCATATGGGCGGCCACCGCGCCAATCGTTCATCGCTAGCGTTTTCTCTGTCGTCGCCGCCGCGTGCGGTGCGCCGGTCGACCGCGTAGAACCGAGCCCTCTCGCGGCCAGCGACAACGCCTCGCCAGGAACGTCGACGCACGTTGATAGCCCGCCTCCCGCACCTCGCACCGCGCAAGAAGAGGCCACCGGGCGCCGCACGGAAGGACCTTTCGTCGAGCGCGTCGTCGCCTACACACCGGGCGACGGAGCGGGCTTTGGGCAAGCATCGATGCCGTGGATCGTCTTGGGCGGACCTCGCGGCGAAGGTGCACTCCGCGGGAGCACCGATGTCGTCAGTCTTGGGTCCGGCGGCTCCATCGTTCTGGCCTTCGATGCAAACCCCATCGTGGACGGTTCCGGAGCGGATTTCCTCGTTTTCGAGAATGCGTTTCGCTACGGCCCCGCTCAAGGCCGCGTCTTCGCGGAGTTCGCTCAAGTGTCGGTCAGTGCGGACGGCGACACGTGGGTTCCGTTCGAGTGCGACGCGGCGAACGGACTCGGCTGCGCGGGCTCAAACCCTGTGTTCGCGAACATCGAAACGAATGCACTGAGCTGCGTCGACGAAGCGGTGGCGGGCGGTGATGCGTTCGACCTCGCGGCCGTCGGTGTGCCCGTGGCGCGCTTCGTGCGAATCGACGATCGGCGCACGTTCTCGGGCGATGGCGGCGACGGAAAGACGGGCTTCGATCTCGACGCAATTGCAGCCATTCATCGCGTTTCATCGCGATGAGCGACGCGATGCTCCCGCCCCACGCCGCGGAGAGCGCCGAAGAGGTTCGCGTCGTTGGGCAACGCGAATCGCTCGTGGACGAATCTCCATCGATGACCCGCGTCGATCGAGACCGCCTCGCGGCTCCAGGCATGCGACTAGGCGAGGCATTGCGCGTGGTGCCCGGTGTCGCCGTGCGCGACGCAGGCGGTTACGGAGCGTTCTCGTCGGCGGCCCTTCGTGGCGGAACGTCGGCGCAAACCCCCGTGTACTTTGGGTCGGTTCTTGTGAACGACGACGTCGCTGGAACCGCGGATCTTTCCGCGTTTGCGCCATCCCTCCTCGAACGCATCGAGGTGCATCGCGGACACGCGCCCCTTGAGCTCGACAGGCAAGGCCTTGGCGGCGCCATCGTGCTTGTGCCTCGCGTCGCGCGCGACCTTCACGCCGACGCGGCGATAACGGCGGGAACGTTCGGCCATCGAACCTTGCGCGGAACAGCCTCGCATACGGGCGACGCGTTCGACGTTGTCGGCGCGGTGGTCCACGAACGCGCCCACAACGACTATCCCTACGTCGACGATCGCGGAACGCTCTTCGACGCGAGCGACGACCGAACCGTGAATCGCGGAAACGCGGATATGTCCATGACAAGCGGTCTCGTTTCCGGGTCGATGCGCTTCGGTGACACAGGCGTCCGCGCGTTCGCTTTTGGGTCCACACGCGAGCAGGGAGTCCCTCGACTCGCGGTGCTCCCGTCGGTGGCCGCGCGTCTCGATCAGCATCGCGAACTCGTCGCCGTCGAAGGCGATACGCGCATCGGCAAGCACGCCACGTTGAAAGTTCGCACGACCGGAACCTGGGCCGGCTCGACGTACACGGACCCGCTTGCTGAACTCGGGCTCGGCACGGCACGACTCACGCTGCGCGGCACCCGCTTCGATGAGCGCGTTGCACTGGACATCAAAAGTGATTCCATACGCGTTTTCGCAGCAGTCGGAGCGCTTGAGGAAGGGCTCGCCCGCGAGGGAACATCGTCGCTCGAAGCCTCGCGCTTCTCGGCGCGATCGCAAGTCGGCACGAGTGTCGCGCTCGGTGCGGGCCTCGCTCTCGAAGCGGCGCTGGTGCACGAAGAGCAGTGGCAACGTGCGCAGGGAGCCGCGACCGATGTGAATGCCCGCGCGCATGAACCGGTGAGCACCGGGCGTATCGTGGCCAAGTGGAGCGGAGAGCGCGTTGAAACCATGGTCGTTGGCTCGCGCTACGCACGCACGCCCACGCTCGGTGAACGGTTCGGTGTCGATGGTTCGATCAGGGGAAATGCAGCTCTTGAGCCCGAATTCGGTTACGCCGCCGACGCCATCGTTCGCGGTTCCGTTGACGAGGAACGGCGCGTGCGCTTCGAGGCCGTGACCTTCATTCGGTGGATGACGAACCTCGTTGATTACACAAAGACGAGTCCGGGGACCGTGATGCCAATCAATATTGGTTCGGCACGACTCGTTGGCGCGGAGGCCGTGATCGATATTCGTCTGCCCGGCGACGCGTCGCTTGGCGCGGTCACAACGCTTCTCGACGCCGAGGACACGACAGACGGAAACGCGCTGACTAACCGGCGCTTGCCTTTCCGCGCGCGGCACGTTGAGAGCTGTTTCGTTCGCTATTTTCCAACGTTCGCTGAGGGTCGCTCGCTTCACCTCGAATGGCGGACGAACATCGAGGGCGAGCGCACCGTGGACCCGGCGGGTCTTGCGCGCATTCCTGCGCAAGCGTGGAGCGATGCGACTCTCCGCGGCCGTCGAGCCCCCTTCGAAGCCGCGATGCGATGGGGCAACGTGTTCAACGCCGCGCGCATCGACCTTGTCGGCTACCCGCTCCCCGGTCGCACCGTCGACATGACATTGGCGGTGGACCTTCCATGAGCACGCTTCGTCGCGCCCACGCGTCCTCCGTTTCGATGTGGACTGCATGCATCTCCACGGGCCTTTCGCTTCTGCTCATTGCCTGTGAAAACACGCCTATTCCAGCGTCCAAGGGAACCGGTCACGCGCTCGAATCGGGGTCCATGGCACTTGTGTCCTCGGACTACCGCTCGACGAATCTTTCGCTCCGCGACCCCTCCGGTGCATCGCTCACCGCGTCGCTCCTCTCGACCGGAAGTCGTCCCGCGGGTCTGTCCTTCGCGCTCTCCGGCGACGTCGTGCTCCCGAGCGACGCCCTCGCCCTCGACGACGAGCTGACGATCCTCGATCGCTACGGAACCAACGTGCTCTCGTTCATCCATCCGGTCACCGGCGCCCTGCGCGCGCAGCTTCCGGTCGGCACGGGCTTCGAGGCGAATCCCCAGGATTTTGTCAGGTGGAATGAGAGCCTCGCGTACCTCTCTCGCTACGGCGTCGATCCGGTGCCCGGCGACGCGGAGTTCGACGGCGGGAGCGACCTTGTCGTCATCGATCCGCACGGTCCACGCATCACGGGACGCGTCGCGTTCGCACCAAAAAACGGGATACCTGCGCGGCCTGGCACCATGACCCGAAGCGGGCCCTACGTCGTCGTGGGCCTCGCGCGCTTGAGCGAAAGCTTCGATAGCGCGGGCGACGCCGAACTCGCATTCGTGCGCGGTGACGCGGCTGTCCTCGAAAGTATCGTGACGCTTCCGGGCCTGCGCAACTGCGGAAAGCCAGTCTTTTCTGCTGCTGGAAGCCTGGCCATCGCGTGCACGGGCGTATTCGATTCTCGCACGTCCTCGTTCGCCAAAGCCGGCGCCGGCGTCTTCGTCGCGACGCTTACGGCCTCCGCGTTCACGGTTCTCGATCGCTGGGACGCGGACGCACTCGACCTGAGTCCCGCGGGATCGGTCGCATGGCTGAGTGACGACCGACTGGCGTTCACGACCTATGGCCACGGTGCGATCGGAGATGCAGTCTACACGCTTCAGCGGGGTTCGCCCGACGCCAGCCGAGTCCTCACGACGCCAAAGCCATACACACTCGGGTCGTTGCGTTGTGATGACGACGCTCCCGTTCGCTGCGTGCTTCCGATGGCGGAACCCAGCAAACTTGCTGTGATTGCGACCACCGTTGCGGACGGGCCCCCATCGGTCACGGTGCGCGATGCGGTTGACGTGACGGGCCTTCCGCTTCGCGGCGTCGCGTTCTTTCTCCGCAACCCTCGACGGTGATTGTTGCGCACCCGCTCGCAGAGCCGCGTACCATGCTCGCCATGGTTGATCGGATCCCGCGGCAGGGCATGGACAAGCAGCTCGTCCTCGAACAAATGAAGGCCTACGGCGAGGGCGACGCCGACTGGCGCAGCGGTCGCACGTGGAGCCTCGTGTACGACGCGGGCGACGAGCACATCGCGTTCTTGAAGCAGGCGCACAACACCTACTTCTCGGAAAACGCCTTGAACCCCATGGCGTTCAAGAGCCTTCGCCGCATGGAATCCGAGGTTGTGCGCATGAGCGCCACGCTCTTCAACGGCGACGAGAACGTCGTCGGAACGATGACGAGCGGCGGAACCGAGTCGATCCTCTGCGCGGTGTACGCGTATCGCGAGCGCGCGCGAAAGAAGAAGCCGTGGATTCGCCGTCCCGAGATCGTGGCACCGAAGACGCTGCACGTCGCCTTCGACAAGGCGGCGCACTATTTCGGCATTCGCATGCGGTACACGGGCGTGGACGATCAAGGCCGCGCCGACGTGAAGGAGATGGAAAACCTCATCGGCCGCAACACCATCCTCGTGGCCGCGAGCGCGCCGCAATACCCGCACGGCGTGGTGGACCCGATCGCCGAAATCGGAGCGATTTGCGCCAAAAAGAAGGTTCCGTTCCACGTCGACGCCTGCTTCGGCGGGTTCATTTTGCCGTGGATTGAGCGCCTCGGCGGCACCTTCGGGCCCTTCGACTTTCGCGTGCCTGGCGTGACGAGTCTGAGCGCGGACCTGCACAAGTACGGCTACGCGGCCAAGGGCGCATCGGTGCTCCTCTACCGTTCGATGGACGACATGAAGAACCAGTTCTTCGTCGCGACCGATTGGCCTGGTGGCATCTACGCATCGCCCACCGTGGCAGGTACGCGTCCCGGCGGCCCCATCGCCGCTGCGTGGGCCGCGCTCGTGTCGCTCGGCGAAGAGGGATACTTGCAACGTGCAAAGGAAGCCTGGGACGCTGCAAAACACCTGGCTTCCGGCATCAAGGAAATCGACGGGCTCGCCATTGTCGCAGAACCGGATTGCACCGTGGTGGCGTGGATGGCCGCGGAAGGCGGGCCCGACGTGTACGCCGTCGCAGACGCGATGGAGGCGCGCGGATGGAACATCGATCGGCAACAGGACCCGCCGAGCGTTCACTGCACGGTGAACTGGAAGCAAGCGCCCGTCATCGACACGTACCTGTCGGACCTTCGAACCTGCGTTGCGGAGGTTCGCTCGAACCCGAAGGCGTCGTCCGAAGGCCAAGCGCCCATGTACGGCATGATGGCGAAAATGCCTGTGCGCGGCCTCGTCAAGAACGGCGTCGTGAAGGTGCTTGAGAGCATCTATGGCGCCAAACAGGTGGACGACCCAACGGCCGCAGCAAGCGGTGGCGACGGCTTCGTGGACAAGCTTGTCGCCAAGTACGGCGATCAGGCGATGGCGATCTTGGACAAGGCCGACAACGTCAGGAAGCGTCTGCGTCGAAAGAAGTAGGCGTGCCCGGAAGCGGAGCGATGGCGAAGAGGGCGATCGGCGTGAACACCATCACGAGGTAGAGCAAGCGAGCGGCGAGCGGGTCGAAGTCGACGCGAAGGCAAAAGACGAACGCCGCGAACGGGAAAAACAAGCAAAAACCCTGACCCAGCCGGGTTTTTCCGAAGGCACGCTCGACGAACGCCACGGCGACGACGAACGCGTTGATGACCGCGCAATGCAGCGCGCCCACCGGCGTGATCTCGCCCAGCAAGAACGGCGGAAACTGCGCAGGCACGAGCGCCCTGCGAACGAGCGCCACGGCCACAGCCTGAACCGCCGACACCAAAAGAATCCGTGCGATGAGCGCGAACACGAGTCGTGACTCGATGCGCGCGACGAGCGAATTCATGGCGCGTCGGGCTTTCCAATCAACGGCCAAAAGTGTCCGACCGGGCCCTGCCCGTGACCGATGGGCAGCGCGTGCTCGAGTGCTCGATGCACAAAACGCTTCGCGCCCCAAACCGCGTCGTGCAGCGAATCGCCTCGCGCAAGTCGCGCGGTGATCGCCGCTGCGAGCGTGCAACCGCTGCCGTGCGTGTGCGGCGTGTCGACGACGGGCAGCACAAGGTGCTCCAAATACTCGCCCTGAGCGAACACGTCGTGCGCGCGATCGGCGGCACCGAGTCCCCCGCCCTTCACGAGGACAGCCCGCGCACCAAGGCGCAACAACGCCTGCGCCGCCACTTCGAGATCGCGCGCGGTCATGATGGACACGCCCGTCAGCTCTTCGGCCTCACGACGATTGGGCGTCACGATGGCGGCACGCGACAACAGTGCACCGCGAAGCGCATCGACGGTCGCATCGTCCACGAATCGCACGCCGTGGCGCGAGACCATCACGGGGTCGAGAACGACTGCGATTTCCCGATGCGCAACGAGCCAGCGCTGAACCGCGTGAACGACGTCCGCGCGACCGAGGAGCCCGCACTTCACAGCGTCGAGGCGCAAGTCGTGGTGCACCGCATCGAGCTGCGCGACGACGAAGCTCGCGTCGATCGGGTAGACCTCCGAGACAGTGCATGTATCCTGCACGGTTAGCGCCGTGACCGCACACGCGCCATGCACTTGGTGAAACGCAAAGGTCCGAAGGTCGGCTTGGAGGCCCGCGCCGCCTCCACTGTCCGAGCCGGCGACCGTGCACGCGATAGGAATTCGAGCGTTCATTCGTGACCTTGAATACCCTGTGCCGGCAGTTGTTGGAACGATCGACTCGGTCGCTCGGCGC
>CAIQDA010000203.1 GCA_903870415.1 uncultured delta proteobacterium | reverse complement strand
TGGCCGTGTTCGTGCCGAGGTCGATGGCACCGACGCGCCGGACGCCGGACGTCATGGAAGCGGTCATGGAAGCGCGCCGAGATCCAGCCGTTCGTCGTCGGAGCTGTCGAGGACGAGTTCAACTCGCCTGTTTTTTTGCTGCTCATCGCGCGACTGAAGGTCCACGCTCCCCGCGATGGGATCGGTGTCCGCATAGCCGATGGCGGCAAGCTGGTGCGGGTCCACACCGCCGCCGAGCTCCGACGGTTGGGGCCCGTCCTTCGGGCGCACGCTCGGGCCCGCAAGGAAGAGCAGCACCTGGCGAGCGCGCGCGAGGGAGAGGCCCCAGTTGTCGCGGTAGGGGAGTTCCTCCGGGTAGGGTGTGTTGTCCGTGTGCCCAGCAACGAGGAAGGTGCGACCGGCGAATGAGGCGTCCTCGCGGATGCGGCCGCCGATCGCTCGAAGCGCGTCTTTCCCGGATTTCTTCAGGTTAACCGAACCCGGGTCGAAGACGAGATCGGCGTTGAGCTCGAGCACCAGGCGGCTGTGACGGAAGGTGACGTGCACCCCCTGCGTCTCGCCGATCGTGGCGAAGGTCTCGCGAAAGCGAAGGAGCCGCGCGCGCACGGCGGCCACGTGAGCGGTAGACGCGTCATGCTCGCTTGCGAGGGTATCGCAGTGGGGCTTCGACGCTCGCAACGCGGCGCACTCCCCGTCGACGACGGCGCGAAGGCTGCTCGCTTCGAGGCTCGCGGCGATGCGCTTCTCGGCCTCCGAGCGACGCGCTTCATCGGACAATTGCAGGTGATTACGCAGCTCGTCGATGGTTCGATCGCGCAGCGCGAGATCGTCACGCGGAGCGGCGCACGCGCCCGCCGCAAGGATGGCGAAGGGGATGGAGAGACGACGGACGAGAGGTGAGTGCGAGGTTCGAAAGAGGGAGCGCATGGCATCTCCAGGGGGCGCGAAGGAGGAATCGACACGCCGATCGTAGTTCGACGCTTGCATTGAGGTCCAAATCACGGCGACCATGGAGAGCTAGACGCATCGGTCAAGCAGTCGACGGTCCGCAAAATAAAGCACCCACCGTCAAGAAAAAGATTGCACTCCGATGCGTTTTCGCGTGACGTGTACGGTACATGACCATACACGTCATGTAGTTCCACCTGTCACGGAGGGCATGAACATGGCCGCGACGAAGAAAGCTGCGAAGAAGGCTGCTGCGCCAAAGAAGGCGCCGGCAAAGAAGGCAACCAAGGCAGCTGCAAAGCCTGCCAAGAAGGCTGCTGCGAAGCCTGCCAAGAAGGCTGCTGCAAAGCCTGCCAAGAAGGCAGCTGCAAAGCCTGCCAAGAAGGCTGCTGCCAAGCCAGCCAAGAAGGCGGCCGCAAAGCCAGCCAAGAAGGCAGCTGCGAAGCCTGCCAAGAAGGCTGCTGCCAAGCCAGCTGCGAAGCCCGCGAAGGCTGCGAAGAAGGCCGCTGCCAAGCCAGCCGCCAAGCCAGCTGCGAAGCCTGCGAAGGCTGCGAAGAAGGCCGCTGCGAAGCCTGCCAAGAAGGCCGCCAAAAAGGCCGCAAAGAAGTCTGCGAAGAAGGCCTCGGCCGCGCCCGCTGGCCTCATCGGTTCCCCGTCGGCCCAGGGCGACGAAAGCGAAGAAGAATAGCCTTCGGGCTAGTCTTTCCCCTCGCAATGAGAAGAGGCGGCCCCCGGGTCGCCTTTTTTCATGCCTTTTTTCCAAGGCGTGCCGGCCGGAAGCGTTCGCCGACGCCCCATCTGCGCGGCCTGTGTCGCAAAGCGCCCACGGTCACACGGTATGACGGTCCGGTGCGGGCATTTTGGAGATCCACTCGTACTGGATCGGCTCCCGGTGGACGGCCTGTTTTGCCTCAAATCGACGTGATTGACGCGAAATTTTGGCTGAATGCTCTTGCGCAGCCTAGGCGTTTGTGCTCGCGGCGCGTCCCAGGAGGAGCCCGTCGAGGTTGCCGACGCGAGCTCCAAGCATGCGCGCCATGGTCGCGGAGACGTCGCGACCGGAGCGCTGAGCGAGGAGCGTGATGTCGAGAGCCACCTGACTCGTGGCCACTTCGGCGATCGCTTTCGTTTCCGAGACGACACCGGTGTCGCGATCCGCACCTTCGGCTGACGCGACGAGGGTGATGCGATCGTCGGCGACGACCGACAGGCGATGCTTCCAGAAGCTTTCCAGATCCGCTTCGACGAGCCCGTACGAGAACACTTCGCCTGGAAAATCGCTCAGACCGGCGTGCGAGAAGGCGACCACGAATACGCCGCGATCGGCTGCGGATCGCACCGCGCCCGCCAGCGCCCCAAGCTCGCGGGGCCAGCCACTGAGCACGAGGAGCGACTCGGCGCGGCCAACGACCGACGATGCTTCCTCGAGGACGCGCGCGTACCCGCGAACGCTGAAGGCGTCGGGCACCGCAGGCGTGACGTCGAGCCGCGCGATGGCGGACTCGAGCGAGGTCACAGAACCCTCGAAACGCGTGCGCAGGAGAGCCACGAGTTCGGACGATGGGGCCGGGACAAAACGCTCGGGAGTCCCGGGAATTGAGCGGGCAGCGCCCTCTTTGACGAGGCGACGAAGGACGCCATAAACCGCCGAGCGCGGGATTTGGGCGCGCACGCCAACCTCGTACCCGGTGGCCGGTGCGTCCTGCAGAAGCGCCTCGTACGCGCGTGATTCGTTCAGGCTGAAGCCAAGCGCAACGAGCGCTGCTACGACGTCGGACTCACTCATCGACGATCATCTTTCCATGGTTCGCCTCCGCCGCGTCACGTTCCTTTTGGTCACTTGCGGTTTCGCCGCGAGTCTCTTCGCCTGCGACGAGGGTCTTCAGGTTGGCTCCGGTTGCGGTGCCATCGCGAGCGGTGGATGCCCTGGGGAATCGCAGGAAAACTGCGCGGACCCGGCGTGCGTATTCGTGGCTCGATGCGACGTGGGCGTGGGCCGCTGGAACGTCGTGAGCACGTGCGATCGGCGCGCCGGCGACGGTGGTGTGTTGGCGGACGGTGGAGCGCTTCCAGTTAGCGACGCGGCCGTTCGCGACGGCGGCTCATCGTCGTCGACCGGGTGTCCTCCTCTGCAAGAGCCCGATTGTTCCGACATGACGCGCGCGGCGTGCCCGTCGGGATGCTGCGGCTGCGAGGACGTTTTTCGATGCGTCTCCGGCGGCTGGGACTACGTGGGTCCGTGCAATCCATGAGCGCAATCGCTGTATTTGCGTACGCGCGTCGCCCGCAGCGTTGACCGCGCGTTTTTCGGGTCTAGGGTCACGGCCATGAGCGCGTCGCACGGTGAACCACCTCCTGAAGGCCCCTTCACCCACGAAGGCGCGAGCGCCGATGGGGCCGCGTCTCCTCGACGAGCCGGCGGTGCGCCACCCAAACGAAACCTCGGGCTCGTGATCGGCCTTGTGATGGCCGCGTCGGCGATGGCGGGTTTCGTGCTCACCGGACTCGGCGAAGGCGCGCTGTATTCGAAGCCGGTCAATGAGCTGCTTCAGAATCGCAGCAAATACGCAGGGAGGCCCGTGCGCGCCGAAGGCAACCTCGTCCACGGATCCATCGAGCATCGCGAGACGCCTTGCGAGTGGCGCTTTGTCATCGAGAAGAAGGGCGTGACGATGCCCGTGCGTTTTCCGCAATGCATCGTGCCCGACACCTTCCGCGACGTGCCCGGAATGGACGTGGGCGTGACGGTCGAAGGTCAGATCCAACCCGATGGATCGTTCGCCGCGACCTCGGTGCTCGCGAAGTGCCCGAGCAAGTACGAGATGAAAGAGCGTCAGCAGAAGGGCGAGACGATGCCGCATGGGCCCAATGGTGCCGGCGCGTCGCCTTCTTTCTGAGCGATTCGGCAGGAAGTCTGAGCGCGGGAGGCCGGCGGTGACGCGAGCCAATGCTCGTCGCGTAGCCGTGTGCGAAAACATGCCGCGGCTCAGCGTGAACGCTAGACTCTCGCCCCATGGCAACGACGACTGCGACCAGTGCTCCGCGGCGGCAGGGCGGCAAAGAGGAGCTGCGTGCTTCGCTTCTCAAGACGTACCTGCTTCGCATCCGTGCCGAACGTGGTGAACCTGCGGTGCGCGAATTGCTCGCGCGCGCGGGCGTCGACGGGTCGCAAGTGGACAACGAACGGGGCTGGCTGAGCTCCGACACGACGAAGCGTGCGCTCAGGGAAATTGCAGACATTCTTGGCGAAGACGGCCTTCGTCATCGCGGCAGCTGGGCCATTCATTCCGAGGCTCTCGGAACGCACGTGCGCATGCTGCGAGTGGCAAAGGAACCCATCGACGCGTACCGATACCTCGCGCAGAACGCGAAGGAGACGACGCGCGTTGCCCATTGGGAACTCGAAGAGCTTCCTGCGCCCAACAAGAGTGAGCTCGAAGTTCGCCTCACCTACAGGCCGCGCACCGACAACATCGACGAGTTGCCCGATTCGCTCGATGGCCCTGGCGAAGATTTGCTGAGCGCCGCTCGCGAAGGTGACCTGGCTTCTTTTCCTGTCATTTGGGGCTTGGCCGAAGCGCGCGTGACTCGAGAAACGGCGCCCGAAACGCCATCGGATCCGACCGTCTACCGCGTGCGCTGGTCGCCGGTGGCCGGGTCCGGAATCACCGTGAAGGTGCCGGCTCCCGTCCTCGGTGCGTCGGCGGGTGCCGCAGGCCTCGGTGTTCTCGTGGGCGCGGCTGCGCAGGCGCCGCTGGCAGGTCTCGCGGCGGCGTTGCTGGGCGGCGGACTCGGGTTCGGCGCAGGAGTCGTGTACCGGCGTCTTGAGCGAGAGCGTGCGGAGCGCACCTTTGAGAGAAACCGCATTGCGGCCCTTGAGCGCGGCCTGGAATTGCGCGGCGATTTGACGTCCATGCAAGGCGACCTCACCGGCGCGGTGCTTGGCGGAAAGTACCGCATCGGTCGCAAGCTCGGGTCTGGCGGAATCGGTGTGGTCTACGCCGCGGAGCACACGACGCTCGGTCACGAGGTCGCCGTGAAGGTGCTTCGTGGTGCCGCCGCACGTGACGGAAGCGAGATCGCTCGACTGCGGCGCGAGGCATACATTCAAGTGTCCATCGAGCACCCGAACGTCGTGCGCGTTTTCGACCTCGATCAGATGCCGGACGGGAGCATCTACTTGGTGATGGAGCGTCTCGTCGGACGGTCGCTTGCCGACAAGCTTTCCAGGGAAAACGTCATTGCGCCGGGGTTCGCCGTCCCCGTCTTTGTTCAGGTGTGCCGCGCGCTTTACGCCGCCCACAAGAAGAACATCGTTCACCGCGACTTGAAGCCCGGCAACATCTTTCTCTGCGACGACGGCTCCGTGAAGGTGCTCGATTTCGGTATGGGTAAGCTCACTACCGCGGAAGCCCTCACGCAGCAGGGGTATACGCTTGGTACTCCCGAATATATGGCGCCAGAGCAGTGCATCGGCGGCGCGGTCGAGGCTCGAACCGACCTCTATGCGTTCGGCGTGCTCATGTACGAAGCGCTCACGGGCGAGCTGCCGATCAACAGCCCAAACCGCCGTGATTTGCTCGACTTGCATCAACGGATGATTCCAGCGCACATGCGCATGAAGCGCCCGGACCTCCCGATTCCCGAGAGCCTCGACGCGGTCATCATGCGCTGCCTCAAGAAGCGCGTGTCCGAGCGTCCGAAGAGCGCCCTTGAACTTGAAGAGTCCCTCGCGACGGTCGACGTTGGCGGACTGCCCATGAGCTACCCCATGGGCACAGGTCGTCGCGCGCCCACGAAAGTGGTTCGTTCACGCCCCATTGATGCGCCGACCGAGTCGTCCATCGAGGCGCCGCCTCGAGTGGAGAGCGACGAAGAGTGATGGGCCATTTGCGAGGGAAAACTCTCGCATTATGGTCGTTCGGCGCGAGCGCTTCGTGAAGGAGCGCTCAGCGTCGAAGCACGAGCACGAGACCCACGGCACTGAGCGCGAGCACGACCAGTGAGGTGACGAGAATCGCCAGTTCCGCGCGGGTCGGAGCGATGTCTGTACTCTGCATAGAGCTGCTGGCGCGCTCAGGTGCCCGTCGTTTTGGCGCGGGCTTGGAGGAGATGACCTCGTCGTCCGCGTGCTTCTCTGAGCCAGCGTCGTCGGGGTCGGGTTCGTCCGGAACGATGGCGTCCGGTTCGGCCTCGATGGCGGCCAACGCTTTTCCGAGCGGATCGTCGAGTAGAAACTCGTCGTGACCAATCGTGAGAGTGGCCCCGAGCTTCCAGGGGACGTCGCGCTTGGACGAAAGCTCCACCTCGCCGAGGAGCGTTCCGTTCTTCGAGTTCAGGTCGCGCAAGAGCACGACCCCGCCGCGGAGCGTGAGCTGGACGTGATCGCGCGACACGTCGTTGTCCGTGAGAACCAAGTCCACGTGGTCTTCGCGGCCCACGCGGTAGGCGCGGCCTTCTTCTGCGAGGCGCAACGAGGCGCCTTCGTCTTCCCCGGCGACGCATCGCATGACCGGTGTGGCGTCGAGGCCCCGGTCTTCGAGGGCTTCGGCGACGAGCCCGTACGCAATTTGGCGCGCGGAAATGCTGGGTTCCGTCTCAGGGGCGAAGGTGCCGATGGTGACGCGCAGTCGCACGCGGCCGACGCGAATGACGCTCGTCTTGTCGAGGGTCATCGGAGCGACGGGGCGCACGCGATCGCGACCGAGCATGGTGCCGTTCGTGCTGCGTTCGTCGCGCACTTGAACGCGGCCGCCCGACACCTCCACCGAAGCGTGGCGCAACGACACGGACACCTCGGGCAACCGCACGTCGCATGCGGGCCCGCGCCCAATGAGAATGCGTGTGCCGTCAAGCACGAGGCACTTGTCCTCGCGAGGCTCACCGGAATCGTCGAGCACCTCGAAACGAACGGCCATGCGTGATCAGAACCTTTTCGCGGCGGAACGCTCGGCGGCCCAGCGAATGACGTCTTCGGCCACGTCGCGACCGAGGTGTTCGGAGAGCTCTTGAATGCCTGTGGGCGAGGTGACGTTCACCTCCGTCAGGCGCTCGCCGACGATGTCGAGGCCAACGAAGAAGAGCCCGTCTTGCACGAGCCGCGGGGCGATGGATCGAACGATGGTCTCTTCGCGTTCCGTGAGCGAACAGCGCTCGACGCGGCCGCCCACGTGGATGTTCGATCGCAAGTCGTCGCCGCGCGGGATGCGGTTGATGGCGCCGAGGATCTTTCCCTCGAGCAAAAGCACGCGTTTGTCACCCTCGACCACGCGAGGCAGAAACTCTTGGACCATGGCCAAGCGGGAGCCTTCGCCCGTCAGCATGTCGACGATGGATCGCGCGTTTTTGTCCGAGGACGAGAGCTTGAGAACGCCGGAGCCGCCCGCGCCGTCGAGGGGCTTGATGACCGCGTCGCCGCCGATTTCGCGCACGAAGGCGTGGATGCGATCGGGTGACGCGGTGACGAGCGTGCGAGGCGTAAACTCGGAGAAATGCAGGGCGTAGAGCTTCTCGTTCGCATCGCGAAGTCCGCGTGGATCGTTGACGAGAAGCGTCTCGCCGCGGGCGCGCTCAAGGAGCTGCGACGCGTAGAGGTACGCGCTGTCGAAGGGCGGGTCCTTGCGCATGAAGACGGCGCCGAACGAGCCAACGGCCACGTCGGACGCGTCCCCGAGCGTGAAGTGCACGTCGGCGTCGAACACCTGGCAGGGCTGCACGCGGGCGAAGGCTTGGCCGCGGTCGACGTAGAGATCGCGCGGATGGCAGACAAAGGACTCGTGGCCGAGGTTCTGCGTGGCGCGGAGAAACGCGAAGGTTGAATCCTTGAATCGGTTGATGCGATCGAGGGGGTCCATCACGTAAAGGAAACGCATCGTGTTCTCCATTCGAGCCACCAAAAGCCTCGGCTCGCTCCTCGCCTGCCTACCATGGCTCGTCTTTCCCGCGTCGCTCGTCGCACCGCTCTGCGGGGGAATCGCGCGGGGTGCCGGCGACCGCGGATCGCTTGGAAATCACCACGCCGTCGCCACGGACAGCCCGCTTGCGACCGAGGCGGCGTTGGCTGTGCTCGCGCGCGGAGGCGATGCGGTCGATGCGGCGGTGGCGGCGGCGACGACGTTGGGCGTTGTGGCTCCCGCAGGAAGTGGCCTTGGCGGCGGCGGTTTTGCGCTCGTGTGGCGAGCGAAGGACAAGCAAGTCACGACCTACGACTTTCGCGAGACAGCCCCGCGCGCGTTCGATGGCGCGGCGTTCGAGGCACGCGCCACGGCGAGCGATGCGCAAAAGGCGGAGACGCGAGGCATGCTCGTGGGCGTGCCCGGTGAGGTGCTCGGACTGACCGCGCTCCACGCGAAATACGGACGACTGACGCTCGCAGACGACGTGGCGTTCGCGGCGACGCTCGCGACGCAGGGCTTTCCGATGGGGCGTTACCTCGCGGAGGTTTTGAAGAACGATGGGCTGAGAATTGCCTCGCATCCGTCGATCGGGCCGCTCTTTTTCGAGGGCTCGATTCTGCGTTCTCGTTCGGCAGTCGTGAAGCGCGAGGCCCTCGGTCGCACGCTCGTGCGCGTGGGACGCGAAGGCGCGAGTGCCTTCTACGAAGGACCTATCGCCGCGCACATGGTCGAGGCGGCGCGTCGATGGGGGTCGTCCCTCACGATGGACGACTTGAAGGCTCGCGCCGTCGACGAGCGAGCTGCGGCGTCGCGAACATTCGGAAAGCGTGCAGTCTACACGATGGGGTCGCCGTCCGCCGGAGGGCTGATGCTCCTTGAGGCACTCACGCTATATGGGGCCGACGCGTCGAGCTCGCTTTCAAAGGTTGGAGCGGGTTCGAGCGCGTATTTGCACGCTGTCGCAGAGACGATGCGCGGCTCCCTTTCGGACAGGCTCACGTCGGTTGGTGACCCGGGAACGGACCCGAACGCGACCCAACGCTTCGAGGCGCTCCTTGATTCCGCGCGACTCGAGAAGCGTGCGGCGTTGCGCGATCCTCGGCGGGCTCATGCCGCGACGGACGATGCGGCCCGCGAACGGGGCACGACTCATCTCATCGTTGCCGACGACGCGGGCAACATCGTGTCGCTCACGACGACCGTGAATGGGCCCTTCGGCGCGCGCATCGAAACCGAAGACGGCGTCCTCTTGAACGACGAACTCGACGACTTCACGACGCGTGCGGAGGCGAAGCTGTTCCTTGGCGATTTGCAGTCACCGAACCGCCCACGCGCCCTTGCGCGACCGGTGTCGAGCATGATGCCGACGCTCGTGCTCGAGGACGGCGCTCCTCTGCTTGTATTCGGCGGATCGGGTGGTCGCCGCATTGCGACCGCGTGCACGCAAGTGGCGCTTCGTGCGCTCGTTTTTGGCGACGACGCAGCCGAGGCCATCGCCGCGCCGCGCGTTCACGTGGGCGCCGGCGTTGAGCTGCTTCTTGAGCGTGACATCCCCGCGGACGTGGAAAACGCCCTACGCGCGCGCGGCAACGACGTGAAGCGAGACCCGATGAAGGCAGCGGTTCAAGCCATGCGGTTCACAGGCGAGGGCGCTGAGCGAACCATTCAAGCGGCGGCAGACCCCAGGAAATACGGGTCCGCGAGAGCCAACTGACTGCGTGTATGTTGCATGCACACGCCGGCGATTCGAGGCGTGACGCCGCAGGTCGGCGCCGCCGTGCTCTCAGGGAGAGGCCACGTAGCGAACAAGCTCCATGGCCTGCTTCTCGTCCACGTCGCCGGAGAGCGCGTAGCCGATGCCTTCGTCTTCCATGACCGCGACGGGCAAGCCTTGAGCGCGCGTCATGCGGACCTCGTGACGGCCGAGCTGTTGCGCGATGTCGCTCGCCGGAGCGAGGTGAATGCGCCGTGGGTCAAAGACGAGAACGCTGATGCGTCGCGGAGCTCCAGGGCCCGTGCCGCCAAGTTCGTATTGAACGATGGCGGCGCGCTCGTGCTGAAAAGGCAGGATTCGTGCGCCCACGAGCTTGGCTCGGCTTGCAGGAAAGTGCTGGCGAAGCGGTACGCCAACGTATTGTTCTAGGCTGCGTACGGTCTGGATATCGGTTCCGTCGAGGGGGAGCGGTCGCACGTGTTCAGCCACGAGCTCGCTGAGCACGTCGTCATTGCCTGCTTCGGCGAGTGACGCATTCGGCGTGCCGATTCGTGGGGCGAAAAGCCATGCCGCGGCTGCCGCAAAGGACGCGGCGACGATGGACCCGACCACCATGCGGACGCGTGGCGCGCGCTTCGGTGACGACGGAGTGCGTGCGATTTCAGCCGCAAGCGCGTTGCGAAGGCGACCTCTGGCATCGTCGCCCATGGGCGAAGTCGCAAGGTGACTCACGGACGCTTTCATCGCACGACCAAGCATCACGCGCTCGCGGCACGAGGCGCACGACGCGGTGTGGTGCTCGCCTTCGATGATGGCCGCGGGGTCGAGCTCGCCGTCGATGAAGCTCTCGACGACCCGAAGAAACGCGCGGCACTCTTGCGACGGCGCGTTCACTTGGTGCCCCGAAGCTTCTTCTCGCGAAACGCTTCAAGGTTTGCGGGAGGCGTGCTGTCCGCCATGGCTTCGGCCTTCGCGAGACCAAGGGCGCGCCCCTGCTCGACGAGGACTTTTTGCAGCATTTTGCGGCCCCGATGAAGGCGGCTCATCACCGTGCCCGTGGGGACCGAAAGCGCGGCGGCGGCCTCCTCGTAACTGAACTCCTGCGCGTCCACGAGAAGCACGACCATGCGGAAGTCTTCCGGGAGCAGCTCGAGCGCGCGCTCAAGTTCGGCGCGAAGGAGCGACGCGACGGCGAGTTCTTCTGGCTCGCGGAGGTTCCGCATCGTGTCGGCGCTCACCCAGCCGTCGGCGATGGGGTCGACGTCGGGGGCGTCGAAGGTGGCGCGCTCAAGACTCGCGCGTCGGTAGCGGCTCACCCAAACGTTCGTGAGGATGCGGAAAAGCCAGCTTCGAAGGTTCGTGCCCGCCGCGAACTGCTCGCGGCTTTTGATGGCCTTGAGGAGCGTTTCCTGGACCAAGTCCTCGGCGAGGGCTTCGTTTCGGCACATGCGCCGCGCGACGCCATGGAGCGCGTCGGCGTACGACATCGCTTCGTCGAGAAACGCGTCGTCGGTGCGGCGGGTGGAGCGGAAGAACATCGTGCTTATGGGAACGCGGTGAAGAGCGATTCTATTCCTGGAAACGCACGGCGCGGGGCCCTTGAGAGGCGAATCGTCGCCGTCGAAGTCTCGCCATCGTGCCGCGGCGTGCGCGAAACGAAAAAGACCGCAAAAGCGCTGGGCTTGCGGTCTCTTCGGGTGGAGCCTCGGGGGCTCACACGGGGCATGGGTTCAGCGTGCGTTGCGCTCGTCGAGCTTTGCTTCGAGGGCCGCGACGCGGGTGCGCAGTTGCTTCACTTCTTCCTCGAGGTCTTGCCACGGCTTGAACGAGGGAATCGCGCTGCGAAGGCGCTCGTCGATGCGGTTCTGAAAGTCCTCGAAGGTTTCACGCGCCTGCTCCACGAGCTTGGGCGAGGTCTTCGCAGGTTCCGGAACCGAGCCGCGGTCGTCGGACCCGCCGCTGAGGTCCGTGGTGCTCTTGCGTTCGCCCGGAATGAGGCGACCCATGGGGCCTTCGCGCAGCTCGTTGAGCACTTTGCCCGTGCGCTGATGGATGATTTCCTTGAGCGTTTGCAGGGGAACGCTTCGCGACGCGTTCTTCTGCTCCTCGAAGATGATCTGCGCGAGGGTAATCTCGGTCAGGTCGTCCTTCGAGTTGTTGTCGATGATCTGGACCTCTTGCCCGGCGCGCACGAACTCGGCGATCTGCAGGAGCGTCACGTAACGGCTTTCGCGCGTGTCGTAGAGCTTGCGATTCGAGTAACGCTTGATGACGCGGCGGTTCGGATCCGTTGGGGGCGTGCTTGGCGTCTGGGATTCCACGGTAGGCTCGCGTGCGGCTGGCGAGAGTTAGGGACGACCCAGTGGGGCTTTCCTACCCTCGGAAAAGATTACGCCTAGCATCAATCCGGATTTGGCAAGCGAGATTCTAGCGCACTGCGGCGAGGAGTTTCTCAAGCTCTCCGCGCTGCGTCACGCCCACGCGTTTTGCCCGGATATTTCCTTCGCGATCGACGAAGACCACCGTCGGCAGGTTCGAGACGGAAAAGGCTCGACCGGCGGTGCCATCCGAGTCGTGCGCGACGAGGTACGAGACCTGGTGATGGCTGAGCCACGAGCGCACGTCGTCCTGGTCGGTGTCCTGCGAGATGCCGAGAACCGTGACGCCCTCGGCTGCGTGCGCTTTCGCGAAGGCGTCAAGAATGGGCGAGGTCACGTTGCATGGGCCGCACCACGTTGCCCAAAAGTCGAGAACGACGACGCGACCGCGGAGCGACGCAAGGTCGATGGATCGCTGGCCGTCCGGGCCGTTTGCGAGCAACGCCGCGTGAACATTTGGGGCCGCTCCGGTGGAGGTTGCCCCGGACACGTCGCCTCCGCTCGCCTTCGCCACGAGGCGCGGGACGATGGCGAGCGCCGCAACGATAGCTGCACACTGCACAAAAAGTTGAACGCTCTCGCGCGACGAAAGCGCCGTACGGGCGCGCACGGAGCTTGGTCGCTGAAAGGGAAGGAGCGTGCCCATCGTGAAGGTCGTAGCGCGTTTCGCCGTGCGATCGAATGCTCTTGAGGCGGGGTCACGCGCGCGAGGGCGGGGGCGTCGATACAGGCATGGCGCTCAGGGTATTTGCAGATGGAGCCTGTCGCGGAGCGTGTTCCACAAGAGGCAACCGGAGCGTGAATGCCGCACCTCCAAGGGCCGCGCTTTCGCCCACGGAGATGGCGCCGCCGTGCTCCATGATGATCTTCTTTGCGATCGCGAGGCCGAGTCCGTCGCCGTCGTCTTTCGACGTGACGTAGGGATCGAAAATGCGGTCGCGCATGGCCTCGGGAACGCCGGGTCCGTCGTCCTCAACGATGATGGCGTAGCCCTCGGGGCGAACCTCGGTGCGCACGACGATGTGCCCCGGAACGTCGTCAGTCACGCGGGTTCCGCGAAGCGCTTGCGCGGCATTTCGCACGAGATTAATGATGACGCGGCGGAGCAGTTGACGGTCGACCATGACGGGCATGGACGTGTTCGGCACGCGCCATTCGACCGCTGCGAGAGCGCCTTCATCGTCGGGGCCTTCGCCGCCTTCCACGGTGCCCACGTTCTCACTCGTCTCTCTCAAAAAGCGCGCGAGGTCATCGGGAAAAAGTTCCGCGGTCGGCATGCGCGCGAAGTTTGAAAACGACTCGACGAGACGTCGGAGCGTCGCGACCTCTTCTTCAACCACTTCAAGCGTCGTGTCGAGAAGGCGGCGAAATGCTGGGTTTGTGTCGTCGTAGCGTCGGTGACACTCTTCGATGGCGAGCTGAATCGGCGTAAGCGGATTCTTGATTTCGTGAGCGAGCCTCTGCGCCATTTCTTGCCACGCCGACACGCGCTCCAAGTACGCGATGGTCGAACGCGAGCGGTCCACTTCACCCACCATGCGGTTGAACCCCGCGGCGAGCTCGGTGAGTTCGTCCGCTCCGGTGACGGGAACGCGCGCCGAAAGGTCGCCCGCGGCCACGCGCTGCATGCCCCCGACGAGGCGGTAAACGCGGCGCGTAACGCCTCGCGCGAGCACGGTTCCAAGGAGCACGGTGAGAAGCGCCGTGGCGAGGAGCAAGACCACATAGGCCCGCAGAGCCCCGTCGTAGAGGTCACTCTTGGAGGCCTCGAGGCGGTGGTATTCGGCAGCGGTCCGCGTGGCCGCATCGAGTTCGTCGAAGCGTTGTCGCTCCACCGAGAAGACCGCGAGAAGGGTGCGCTTCGACCGGTCGTCGAGGATGGATTTTCGCACCTCGAAGGAGCGCGCGAGGGTTTCGTCGATGGGCTTTTTGGGAGGCGCACTTGCAACAACCGTTGAGTCTTCGCCCTCGATGCGAAGCTCGGAAATCGTGGGGTTTCCATCACGCAGGTGAGCCAATCGTTTCTCGGTACGGCTCCGGTCGCGACCCTCAAGGCTCGTGCGCAATTCGTCGTCTTGCGCAAGCACGTCGGCCTCGCTGCGCAGGGCATCTTTTTTCGCGAGGACATAGTCGCGGTACACGTCGAGGCCCCGGTCGAGCTGTTTGCCGACTTCGGGGTTGAGCCAAACGGACACGCTTCGATCAAAGAGCGACCGCGCAAAAACGATGGCGGTGACGAGGGGAACGATCGCCGTGGCGAGCACGATGAGCGCGAGGCGAAGCTCGGTCTTGCCTCGGAATCGGAGAGGTAGGGGGGCTGCCATTTTGCTAGGGTTCGCCGAGATGAGCGGACCGGGACCCAAACCGCAAGGGCAGGGCGACCTCGTGGAGATTGCGCCTTCGACGCGCCCTCTTCACGTGTCGTTCGAACCGCCCGAGCCGAGCGAAGCGATGCGAGCGCGTCCGCTTCGTTTCGCGATGTTTTGGATCTTCGTCCTGGTGCTTCTCGGTCTCTTCTGGTCGTGCTTTGGCGAGAACACACCCGATGGAGCGCCGCCCGCCGTGCGCGCCTCGGGCACCACCCACCTCTGAAAAACCATGGCGAAGGCACGTGTTGATTCCCTGCTCGTGGAGCAAGGCCTGGCGGAAACGCGATCGAAGGCCCAGGCGCTCGTGCTTGCGGGCATCGTGTTTTGGGGCGAACGCAAGCTTGAGAGCTCCGGCGCGTCGATCGCCGCCGATGCAGAGCTCACGGTTCGAGGCCATGAGCATGGGTACGTGTCGCGTGGCGGTGTGAAGCTCGCCGGGGCCCTCGACGGGTTCGTGGTGAGTCCGAACGCGCTTCGATGCCTCGACATGGGCGCGTCGACGGGCGGGTTCACCGATTGCCTTCTTCAGCGCGGAGCGGCCCATGTGGTCGCCGTGGACGTGGGCTACGGTCAGCTGGCGCACAAACTCCGCATCGACCCACGCGTGACGAACCTGGAGCGCACAAACGGTCGAACGCTTGCACCTGAAGCCATTGGCGGCGTGGTCGATCTCGCGGTGGTGGACGCGTCGTTCATCGGTCTGAGCAAGCTCGCCGACGCGCTTTCAGCCTGCATCAAAGCAGGCGGAACGCTCGTGGCCCTTGTGAAGCCGCAGTTTGAAGCGGGCAGGGAGATTGTGAGCAAAGGCAAAGGCGTGGTGACCGACGAGGGCGATAGGCAAGCGTGCATCGACGAGGCGGTGGCGTCGGTGGCAAAGTGCGGCTTCGAGGTGCTCGGGGTGAGCGACTGCGTGATCCACGGGCCCAAGGGCAACCGCGAGGCGTTTTTGCATGCGCGGCGCGTGGGG
>CAIQDA010000202.1 GCA_903870415.1 uncultured delta proteobacterium | reverse complement strand
CGCTCTTCGACGCGCGGTGCTCACGAACGAGCTCGGCGACGATGGCGTGACGTCGCTCCTCGCCCGCGGCGCTTCCGGAGTCGAGGGCCTCCAGCACGTCGAGGATGCTGGCGAACGGCGCGAGCTCCGGGCGACGCGCGCGAGCTGTCTCGAAGGCGGTGTTCGTGCCCGCAGCGAGCTCGCGACGAAGCCGGTCCTTCGTCGTGCGGAGGCTGTCGGTCATCGGTCGCGCCTCCGCCACCACTCGCCGACGAGCTCGAGGAAATCATCGAGCTGCATCGAGACGAGCGGCGCCTCGTGGTCGTCTTTGCACACCGTGATGGGCCAGCGACCGGGCGGGCATGCGGCCATCGCCTGGCGCATCGCCGCGCGGATGTTCGTGCGCCGGTGATGCTTCGCTTCGACCCAGAAACACGGGAGGTCGACGTCCGGGCGCCTAGGACATTCAAACCACGAATCCGCCACCCAGGTCTTGAAGCGATCGCTCCGACCGTCCCGGCATTCGGTCGATTTCCGGCCATCGCGGTGCGTCGTTGAAGCTCCGAAAGCTCTCAGCATCGTTTCAACGTGCGTTTTCCCTGCTCGAACACCGCTTTCCCTCACTCAGGCCGCACGCTCCCCCACCGCCGGCCGCTTCGCTCTTGCGAAGTCCCGCAGCATCGCTCGGTCTCCCTCACCGAAACGCGAACATCAACTGACCCGGCGGTCCTCGCGTCTTCCTCTCGCTCACGGGCTCCCCTCGCCTGCGTCGCTCGTCGCGGATGATCCGCTTGATGGCCGCAGCCTCCACCCGCAATCTCCACGAGGCGCAACTTGCCTGCACAGTGCACGCACACGAGAACCTCCACGGCGAACACCCGGATCGCTTCAGGTCACGTTCCGCGGCAAGAGTGGTGTGCAATGGGATCGCAAGGTGAGCGATCCAAAACTGGTTGAATCCGTGAATTCGTTCATGAAAGATCGCTCGCCTGGAGACAAGTTGTTTCCCGTGCGAGCTGATGACGTGAACAGGTATTTGGCGGACGTCTCGCGTGTCAAAGTCACGGCGAAAGACTATCGAACGCTGCATGCGTCTGCGATTGCCAGCGAAGTGTTGGCGGGGCTTGCGAAGCCGAAGACTGCCAAGGAAGTTGACGCGAACGTGAAGCAGGCAGCGATCATCGCTTCGCAGAAACTCGGGAACTCGCCGGGCATGTGTCTTGTAAAATACATCAACCCACGCGTCGTTGATGCGTATCGCAGCAAGCATGCTGCAAAGGAGTCGTGATGGACATCGACGTAAAAAAGGCAGTCGCCGACTACTTGAAGCAAGTGGGCGAGTGGGCTGCTCAGACTGAACTGGTTACGCCGGACGACGATCTCGATCCTGATGGTCCGGGCGACGAAGATGATTTGTCTGACGAGGACGAATAACAATGCCGCTCAAGACTGGGCGCATAGGACATTCAAACCACGAATCCGCGCCACACGTCCTCAAGCGATTGTCCTAACGCCTGCCGGCATTCGGTCGATTTCCGGCCATCGCGCTGCGTCGTTGAAGCTCCGAATGCTCTCAGCATCGTTTCAACGAGCGGTTTCCCTGCTTGAACGCGGATTTCCCTCACTCAGGCCGCACGCCTCCACACCGCCGGCCGCTTCGCTTTTGCGAAGTCCCGCTGCGTCACTCGGTCTCCCTCACCGAAACGCGAACATCAACTGACCCGGCGGTCCTCGCGTCTTCCTCTCGCTCACGGGCTCCCCTCGCCTGCGTCGCTCGTCGCGG
>CAIQDA010000201.1 GCA_903870415.1 uncultured delta proteobacterium | reverse complement strand
GAGATCGGGAAAGCGCTCCGGATGCTGCAAAACCGTGAGCGTCGCCAAGTGATTCGGCAAGTCCTGGAGCGGCGGCACGTCGACAAAGAGGAGCGGAAGCGCAGACGCGCCGAAGAGCACCGCCCAGCGCGCAAGAAGGTACGACCGACGACGGACGGAGGAATCCGTGCGGCTCAAGCGGTCAAAATGGAGAGAAGGCAAAGGAAGCGTCATGGGCTGGGCGAACGCTCGGAGGTAGCAAATCGCCCAATTGACGCAAGGCGCAACGGTTTCACAGGTGTGACACGAATGTCATGGCCCCGGACACATCGCGCGCCCCGCGACGGCAACCTCAGTGCGTGCGCGTGGAGGTCGCTCGCTCAAACAGCTGCAATTTACCGCGCGAAACCGTTTGCGTGTACTCCGCAGGCATCGCCGCCAACGCATCGCTCGGTGCGCCCCAAAGGAGCACGTGCGTGAAGCGCGGCGTCGCGAGGGCCCAAAATTGACGCCAAAATTCGGCGTAAAGTTCCCCGCAGTTCTCCGCGGCGCCGGAGCGCTTGAGCATCGTGCAGACCGCACGCTTGTCGCCGAGGTTCTGCCCAACGAGCTCGAGCAGACCCGCGTTGAGCTGCTCCGGCGGTCGCTCGCGGTAATACACAGGATACGCTCGGGAATACGCGAACAAAAGCGGGGCTTTCGTTCGCTTTTCGAGCACGTAGTAGCCCCACGCGTGGAGCATGGGCCTCGTGTTTTCGCTCGACGCCTTCGTGTCGAAAACGAGCGGGAGGAGAGCTGCGCCCTCGGGAACTTCGTTCATCGCCCCGACGAACGCCTGCCTGTCCGCGTCGAGACGCCGGTACTCGACCGTGAGACCAACGGCGTAAGAAGCCGCCCCGACGAGGGCGCCAATCGCGAGCCACCGAGGAACGCGAGGCGGCATGCGGACGAGGAGCGCCATCCACAGAAACGGCACGAAGCGCGTGTTGAAGTAGCCCCAACTCGCCGCCGTGTAGGGCGCGAAACAGAACGCCGCCGCGAGAATGAGGAGCGCGGGAACGGAGAAGAACGGAACCTCCGAACGCCAGCGACGAAGGCCCCAAACGAACGGCACGGCGACGAGCGCGGATGCGGCCGTGCGCCAGGTAAACGCCCACGCCCAGTCGGCCCACAGGCTGTAAATAAGCTCCCACGGCGGCAAGAAAACCGTGGCGGCCCCGTTCACCGCGAGCCCTCCGGATTGGTCGCCAATTTGCCCGAGGCAGGCGCGCAGAGCGAGAAGCCCCGCGGGAATGAGCGGGAACAAAAAGAAGAGCGGGCGCAGCTTGCGCAGGCGAAGGGCCTCTCGAACGAACTCGATCGTCGCCAGAAGCCCTGCCACGAGGAGCGCGAAAACGTGCGCGTACCAAACGACGATGGAGAGGCCGAACACCGCCGCGCCACGTCCGCGGGTCGGAGCTTCGCGAAACCGCTGCAACGCGAGCAGCAGCTCGAGGGCGAGAGGCACCGCCAACGCGAAATCCAGCATTCCCGCGCAAACGAAGAAGTTGTGCACGAACGGGAAAAGGAAAAGCGATGCGGACCGACCGACAGCCGGCCCCGCGAGCGTCTCGATGAATCGCGGGTAAACAAACGCGCCCGCAGCCGCGATGAGCACGACGAAAAGTTTCACCGCACCGAAGACGCCCGCGAACGACGAAACGGCGAACATCCACGCGAAGAACAAGGCGTTTGTCTTGAAGAAACCGCTGACGACAAACTCCGGGTAGAGTTCCGGATTCTTCATCACCGCGAGCGTCGCCAAATGGTTCGGCACGTCTTGGAGCGGCGGCGTCGCGACGAACGCGAGCGGAACCACGGCAATGGCGAAGAGCAGCAAAAAGCGCAACGCACGTTCGCGTGAGCCCAGCGGCGCGAAGGCTGCGACAGGCGCGTCGGTGGCGGGCAAAGCGTCGATAGGGGCGGTCATGAAGGCGTCGCGCCGACGGCAGGCAGGCCGCGAGCGTGCACGCGGCAAATTCTAACGCGCTTTTCCCGCCAGGGGAACGCGCGACGGTCGGGAAAGCCCGAACGAACCGTACCCAAGTGCGCAGAAGCTCGCCGACGCGTGCCCCTCGGCAACAACAGCCGCACGCCCGCGTGACGCCTTACCGAAGTCAGCGGCGCATCCTTGACCCGGTGAGCGGAGCGCCGTACGCCATGGCCAGCGATGGTCCGCAGTGTTCCCGCCCGTTCGTTGCACGTCCTCCACTTGGTGGTCGCGGGCGATATTGGCGGCGCCGAGCGGCTCCTCGTGGACCTGGCTCGAAGGCCTGGAGGAACGCGGGCACGGCATACGGTGGCGCTTTTCACGCCGAACCGCGCCCTTGCCGCGTGGCTGGTGGAATCCGGCTTGCGCGTGCGCGATCGCGGACCGGTGCGTGAGAATCCCGTCGCGTATTTGTGGCGAACGTTCGGGCCGGCGGACCTGCGCTGGCTCCTTCAGATCATGGCGGAAGAAAAGCCGGACCTGCTGCACCTGCACACGTTTCAGAGCCACGTGCTCGGCGTCCGGGCCGCCAAACGCGCAGGGATTCCGAGCGTGCGCACCGAACACCACGTCGATTACTACGATGACCCATCGCGCGCGCCGTTCACCCGTTGGGCTGCACGCCGCACCGATTTGACCGTCGCGATTTCCGACTACGTCGCCCGCGTGGTGACCGAAAAAGAGCCCTCACTCGGCGCGCGCATGGTGACGATACGAAACGGCGTCGACGTGGGATATTTCAGCCCAAACGCCGGTGCCGAAACGCTCGGCGCCTCGGCGGACCGGCGCTTCGTCGTGTCATGCCGCCTCGAACCGTGGAAGCAAGTCCACCTCGCCATCGCCGCCATCGCGCTCGTGCCGAACGCGACGCTCACGATCGTCGGCAACGGGTCCGAACGCCTCGCGCTTGAAAAGCTCGCAACGGAGCTCTCCGTCGCAGCAAGGGTCACGTTCGCCGGCTATCACCGCGACCCGCGCCCTTTTCTCCACGAGGCCGACGTCGCCATCGCGTGCTCAAAAGACGAACCGCTTGGACTGAGCGTCCTCGAAACGTTGGCCGTGGGCCGCCCCGTGATCGGCTTCGACGGAGGCGGACTCCCCGAAATCATCGCGAACAACGTCACCGGTTGGCTCGTGACGGACCGCACCGCGTCCGGCTTGGCTCGAGCCATGACCGCAGCGTGCGACCTCGAGGCCTCGTCGCTCCGAACCATGGGCGCGGAAGCTCGCAGGAGCGCCGTAGAAACGTTCTCGGTCGACAAGATGGCAGTGGCCTACGGCAACGCGTACGAGCGCGCCTTGGCACCGCTACGCCCCGCAAACTGAACGACGCGCCGCGAGCGAACGAAGAGCCCCTGTGTGTAAGCCGCACGCGGATAACCCGCCCGCCCCGACCTTCGAGGGGGCATCGCGCGCACGGCGGACGACGGACTTTCGAACCGAAACGAAAAAAAAGGCCCCCACCGAAGTGAGAGCCTTTCGTGCCGTGGCACCGCGTTTCAGGCCGAAGCCGTTTCCGCCGTGGCGGGAAGAAACTCGATGAGCGACATCGGAGCGTTGTCGCCGCGCCGTGGGCCGAGCTTCACGATGCGGGTATAACCGCCCGTGCGAGCTGCGAACCGCTTCGCGTAATCGAGGAGAATCTTCTCGACGATGTCGACGTCCACGAGCGTGCCGCCCGCTTCGGTCTTCGTGAGATGACGCGGGATCTCCGCCTCGAGCGCGCGCTCCAGGTTGAGACGCTCACCGCGCTGGGCAGGCGTAAGCTCCGCCTGAACGGTGTACGCCGTGGTCCCGACGCGACGGGCCTTGGTGATGAGCTTCTCTGCCACACGACGAAGCTCTTTGGCCTTCGCGTCGGTGGTGATGATGCGCTCGTTGAGAAGGAGATTCGCCGCGAGGTTGCGAAACATCGCGCGGCGGTGGGAGGAATTGCGGCCAAACTTCCGGCCGTCGTTCGAGTGACGCATGGGGACTCCGAGAAAAAAAAGCGGGCGCGCTTAGTTCTGCTGCTGCTGGGCTTTCCAGCGCTCAACCATCTGCGGCCAATTATCGATCTTCATGCCGAGATTGAGTCCCATGCCGATCAAGATTTCCTTGATCTCCTTGAGGCTCTTTCGGCCGAAGTTCTTCGTCTTGAGCATGTCCTGCTCGGTCTTCTGCACAAGCTCCCCGATGAGCGTGATGTTCGCATTCTGCAAGCAGTTCTGCGAGCGCACGCTCAGCTCGAGCTCGTCAACGGAACGGAAAAGGTTCTCGTTGATAGGCTCGTCGGCTTTCGACGGCGAGATGTAGGCGGTCTCTTCGGTCTCTTCGAAATTGACGAAGATTGAGACCTGCTCCTTGAGGATCTTGGCTGCGTAGGCCACCGCGTCGCGGGGCGAAACACTGCCATTGGTCCAAACTTCAAGGATCAGCTTGTCGTAGTCCGTAACCTGGCCGACGCGGGCGTTGGTCACGGTGTAATTCACCTTGGTGATCGGCGAGTAGAGCGCGTCGATAGGGATCGTGCCGATTGGCATCGTCGCCGTCTTGTTGCGCTCCGCAGGCACGTAACCGCGACCAACGTTGACCGTCAGCGCCATGCTGAGCTTAACGGGCTTGTCGATGGTGGCGATGAGGTGATCCGGATTCAAAACCTGGAGCCCGTCAACGAGAAGAATGTCCTTCGCGTAGACCGGACCCGGGCCGAGCTTGTCGATGCGGACCGAATAGGTCTTCACTGACGCAGCCTTGAAAACGACACCCTTCAGATTCAGGATGATGTCCGTCACGTCCTCAACCACGTCGTTCACCGAGGTGAACTCATGGAGCGCGCCTTCGATTTGAAGCGCGGTGGTCGCCGCTCCCTGAAGGGACGACAAGAGGATGCGCCGGAGCGAGTTGCCAAGCGTGGTGCCGTAGCCGCGCTCGAGCGGCTCACAGGTAAACTTGCCGTAGAACTCTGAGAGACTCTCAGATTCCACTTGAATGCCACGCGGACGAATAAGGTCTCGCCAATTACGAGCGACGATGTTCATGAAAAATCACTCCGTCGAGAACGAAAGGAAACGACCGCTCGGGGCTTAGCGGCTGTAGTATTCGACGACGAGCTGCTCGCGGATCGCCGGCTCATTGAGCTCGTCGCGCGTGAAGCCGCCCTTGAACACGCCCGAGAGACTCGCCTTGTCGACCTCGAGCCAAGACGGCGTCGGACGGCTGTCGGCGAACTGAAGCGCCTTCACCACGAGGGTGAGCTGGCGGCTCTCTTCACGGAGCTCAATCTTGTCGCCCTTGCGGACGGCGTAGCTTGGGATGTCAACGCGCTTGCCGTTGATGAGCACGTGCGCGTGCTTGACGACCTGACGGGCCTCTGCACGCGTGGTCGCGAAGCCCATGCGGTAAACGACGTTGTCGAGGCGCTGCTCAAGAAGACCGAGCATTTCCTCGCCCGTACGACCCTTGAGACGCGTCGCTTCAACGTAGTAACGCTGAAACTGGCGTTCGACGAGGCCGTAGACACGACGCACCTTTTGCTTCTCACGAAGACGCACAGCGTACTCGGAGAGCTTCTGGCGCGCCTGGCCGTGCTGGCCCGGCGGATAAGGGCGCTTGGTGACCGCGCACTTCTCGGAATAGCAGCGCTCCCCCTTGAGGAAGAGCTTCATGTTCTCTCGCCGGCAGAGCTTGCAAACCGGACCAACGTAACGAGCCATCGTATGAACCTACGGCAGGGCCGCCTAATGGCGGCGACAGAGGGGTGCAGCGCCTAGCGCGTGCAGTCCCGATAAACAACAGGTAACCGCGCGATCAGACGCGGCGACGCTTCGGAGGACGGCAGCCGTTGTGCGGAATCGGCGTAACGTCACGAATGAGCGTCACACGAAAACCGACCGACTGAATCCCGCGCAACGCACTTTCGCGTCCAGCCCCAGGGCCTTTGACGAAAATAGCGACCGAACGCATTCCGTGCTCCATGGCACGACGTCCGGCCTCTTCGGCCGCAAGCTGCGCCGCAAACGGCGTGCTCTTTCGCGAGCCCTTGAAGCCACGTGAACCCGCAGACGACCACGCCAACGTATTACCGTTGACATCCGTGATCGTGACGACGGTGTTGTTGAACGTGCTCTGGATGTGGGCGATGCCCGCAGCCACGTTCTTCTTGATCTTTTTCTTTGGCGCCTTGCCCTTAGCGGCGGCGCCAGTCTTCGCGGTTGCCATCAGATCAATTCCTCAATGAGGGCTTTCAAGCCTTCTTGGCGCGGGCCAGGACACCCTTGCGCGGACCCTTGCGCGTACGCGCATTCGTGTGCGTGCGCTGGCCGTTAACAGGCAGCCCGCGACGGTGACGGAGTCCTCGGTAGCAACCGAGATCCATAAGACGTTTGATGTTCATTTGAACTTCGCGACGGAGGTCGCCTTCGACCTTAATCTCCGTCTCGAGAAGTTCACGGATACGGCGAATTTCGCCTTCCGTCAGATCGACCGTCTTCTTGGTCGGATCGATCTTTGCGCGCTCGCAAATTTGCTTCGCGAGGGTACGGCCTACGCCGTACAGGTAAGGGAGCGAGTAGGCGACCGCCTTGTTTTTGGGGAGGTCGACACCAGAGATACGAGCCATCGTTCGATACCTTCAGCTAGGAAAAAAAGAGCGGCTCAGGAGCCCTGACGCTGCTTGTGTCGGGGGTTCTCGCAGATGATTCGAACGACACCACGGCGTCGGACGACCTTGCACTTGTCGCAAACTTTTTTGACGGACGGACGGACCTTCATGACGTACTCGCAGCGTATTACTTGTGACGAAACGTGACTCGACCACGGGACGGATCGTAAGCGCTAACTTCAACGCTGACGCGGTCGCCCGGGAGGATTCGGATGTAGTTTTTGCGCATGCGCCCGCTCACCGTCGCAAGAACCAGAAGGCCATTCTCGCACTTCACGCGAAACATCGCGTTCGGCAAGGCCTCCTCGACGCGACCCTCGAATTCGAGTTTGTCGCCCTTGGCTTCTTTTGGTTGACGGGGATCGGACATCAGGTTGCGTGCGCTTCTTGGAGAAAGATTCAGGCTTCGACTGCCTGCAGAATTCGGCCGGAAACTTCTTCGATGCTTCCGGTTCCGTCGACCTCTCGGACGAGAGAGCCGTAATGTTGACGGAGCGCCTCGAAGGTGTTTCCGTATTCAGAGAGCCGACGCCTGATTTTTTCCTCAGTGTCATCGTCCCGCTGTCGGACATCACGGCCCGCGGGGGGCGGACTATACATCAAGTGGAAGACTTCGCCAGTGGAAACGCACACCCGTCGGTTGACGATGCGTTCCACGATGAGCGAGTCGGGAACTTGCAGGAAAAGGACGCGGTCAAGATCGTACCCGCTGTTCTTCAACATCGTGTCGAGCGCGAGCGCCTGCCCCTTCGTGCGGGGAAACCCGTCAAGGATAAATCCCTTGGCGCAGTCCGGCTCCGCGATCCGATCGCGAATGAGCCCAACAACAGCCTCGTCCGGCAGCAAACCACCGGCCGACATCGTTGCCGCGAGATCCGCAGGCAAAGTGCCCGCCTCTTTTCGCGCCCGAAGCATGTCGCCCGTCGCGATTTGCGGAATGCCGAAGCGCTCCGTCAATCGCCGCGCCTGCGTGCCCTTGCCAGCACCCGGAGGTCCAATGAATACCAAGATCATGGGGTAACCTCTCGCGCCCTAAGACGCGTTGCGCTTCCGCCGCCAGCAACACCTTCGTAGTCGCGTGCGAGGAGATACGCTTCGAGCTGACTTGCCGTGTCGAGGGCCACTCCGACGACGATCATGAGCGACGTTCCTCCCCACCGGAATGGGATGCGAAACGCCTCTGAAGCGACCGTAGGAATGATGCAAACCGCAGCGACGTACAGCGAACCACCGAGGGTTACGCGCGTGAGCACGTAGTCGATGTATTCGGCCGTAGCCTTGCCCTGGCGAACGTTCGGGATGAACGCCTGCTGCTTCTTGAGGTTGTCCGCCACCTCCACGGCCTGAAACGTCACGGCCGTGTAAAAGTAGCAAAAGAAGATGATCAGGATGGCGTACAGGGAGTTAAACAACCAGTCGCCGCGCTGAAGCATGCTCTGAATCGCGCCCATTCCCGGAATCCGGTAGTTCGCCAGCGTGGCTGGGAACATGAGCAACGACGAGGCGAAGATCGGCGGAATAGTCCCAGCCGTGTTCACCTTGAGCGGAAGATGTGCCGCGGGCGCGCCGAACACGCGCCGTCCGACGCTACGACGCGCGTAGTGAATCGGGATGCGACGCTGACCGCGCTCGAAGAAAATGATGACGGACACCGTGACGAGGATAATCGTGGCCACAGCCGCGATCGCCAAGGGCTGAATATTGCCCTTGTTCGTCTGAAAGTACGTGATCAGCCCGCCGGGAATGTCGGTGACGATTCCAGCGAAAATGATGAGCGACGTACCGTTGCCGATGCCTCGTTCCGTGATCTGTTCGCCCATCCACATGATGAGCGCCGTGCCCGTCGTGAGCGTGAGAATCGTCGCCAAGCGAAAGCCCCAGCCTGGGTGCAGCACGACGTCCCCAGAACCACCGAGACCGCCCATGTCGGCCTCGTTGTAGCCCTCGAGCTGCAGTGCTGCGCCCATGCTTTGAAAGACCGCCAAACCGAGCGCGCCGTAACGCGTCCATTGGTTGATCTTTCGCATGCCCGCCTCGCCCTCGCGACGCAACTCTTCGAATGGCTTGTAGACCATTCCGAGGAGCTGCATCACGATGCTCGCGCTCACATACGGCATGATACCGAGGGAAAAAACGCTCAGATTGCCAAGCGCGCCACCGCTAAACAGGTTGAAAAGGCCAAGAAGCCCCCCACCCTGCTTCGCGAGAAGCGCTTGCATGACCGAGCGGTCTACCCCGGGGATCGTGACGTACACGCCCACGCGAAACGCGGCGAGAACGGCGAGGGTGAAAAGCACCCGACGGCGGACGTCGACGAGATTCGGAGAGGTAAAGAGCGCAAGAAAGCGGGACATTCGACTAAAAGCTCTTTCAGACCGTGATGGTACCGCCGGCGGCTTCAAGAGCCTTGGCAGCACCCTTCGAGGCCTTGCCTACGTAGTGAATGGCCTTCTTGACCTCACCATTGCCGAGGAGCTTGTACGCCTCGCAGGTGCGGGAAATAAGGCCCTTCTCAACGAGAGCGGCGTGATCAACTTTAGCGCCCACATCGAAGTACTTCTCGAGAGCTTCGAGGCTCACGAGCTCGACTTCGACACCCTCATGCGTGAAACCACGCTTCGGGAGGCGGCGATGCATCGGCGTTTGACCGCCTTCAAAATGTGGCTTGGAACGACCGGTACGGGCGTACTGGCCTTTTTGGCCGCGACCCGACGTTTTGCCGAGACCCGAACCAACACCGCGACCGAGACGCTTCTTCCCGGTAGTGGACCCCTCCGGCGCGCGGAGGTTCGATAGGATGTTAGCCATGCTCTTCGACCTTGAGGAGATAAAGGACCTTCTTCACGGCGCCACGAAACGACGGCGTGTTTTGCACGACGACGCTCGAGCCAACTCCGCGAAGACCGAGCCCGTTCAGCGTGGCGACGTCTTGATGACGAACGCCGATGGTGCTCTTGACTTGAATGATCTTGAGTTCAGCAGCCATTGGTAACTCTTCGTGGCGAAAGGAGCGACGCTCGTACGCGAGCGCCGCTCACCCCGAACCGACGAGGCTCAGTGAGCCTTGGCGGCAACTTCTTTGCCACGACGCGATGCGATCTCTTCGGCGCTCTTCAGCGACTTGAGGGCATGGACGGTGGCACGAACGACGTTGTGCGGGTTCGAGCTACCCAAGCACTTCGTGAGAATGTCGTGGATACCGGCGCATTCGAGAACAGCGCGCAAAGCGCCGCCCGCGATAACACCCGTACCGGCGGACGCCGGACGGAGCAGCACGTCTCCAGCGCCGAAGTGACCGATCACTTCGTGCGGGATAGTGGTGCCCCTAAGAGGTACCTTGAACAGGTTCTTGCGAGCCTGTTCGTTGCCCTTGCGGATGGCTTCGGGGACCTCATTGGCCTTGCCGAGACCCACGCCCACGTGGCCCGATTCGTCGCCCACGACCACAAGGGCCGCAAACGAGAAGCGCCGGCCGCCCTTGACGACATTGGCAACGCGGTTGAGGTGAATCATCCGCTCCTTGAGCTTTTCTTCGTCGATCTGGTGCATCATGGCGTTGCTCAGAACTGGAGGCCGCCCGAGCGGGCGCCATCAGCGAGGGCCTTCACACGGCCGTGGTAGCGGTAGCCGTTGCGATCAAAGACGACCTTGGAGATTCCCTTTTCAATGAGAACCTTCGCGAGCAGTGAACCGACTTGCGTCGCCTGCTCGGCCTTCTTCAGACCGTTCGACTCGAATCCCTCGGTGAGGGTCGATGCGGTCGCGATTGTGGCTCCCGCCACGTCGTCGATCGCCTGAACGTAAATGTGCTTGCCGCTGCGGTAAACGCTGAGGCGCGGACGCTCCGCGGTACCGCTGATGCGACCACGAACACGCTTCTTCCGGCGCAGCCGGGCTTCGTCGATGCTGCTCATGTTACTTGCCCTTGCCGGACGATTTGCCAGCCTTCTCGCGAACCTTCTCGCCGAGATAGCGAACGCCCTTACCACCGTAGGGCTCCGGCTCGCGGTAACCGCGAATCTTGGCAGCCGCCTGACCAATGACTTCTTTGTCATGGCAGCTGAGGTTGATGGCCGTGCCCTTCGAGTCTGCCGGAATGTCGATCTTCAGACCGACCGGAATATCGAAGTGAATGGGGTGCGAGTAGCCAACGCTGAGGACGAGCTTGGCGCCCTTGACTTCAGCGCGGTAACCCGTTCCAACCAACTGAAGACCACGTGTGTAGCCTTCGCTCACGCCCTTCACCATGCAGGCGATGAGCGCGCGCGTGAGCCCTTGCATGCGGGAACCGTCGCGACCCGGAAGGACCGGCGTGACAGTGACCTGCGTGCCCTCGAGAACGACCTTCGCGCCGCCTGGAAGCGGACGACTGGACTCGCCTCGTGGGCCCTTGACCGCGACGGTGGTCGCCGTGAGCGTAACCGCGACGCCCTTCGGGAGATCGATCGGGCGCTTGCCCGTACGAGACTGACGAATAGGGGTAACTTCGGGAGCGTTCATGGGATCACCACACCTCGCAGATGATCTCGCCGCCGACCTTCAGGCGACGGGCGTCTGCGTCAGTCATGACGCCGCGACTCGTGCTGATGACCGAAAGGCCAAGACCCGAACGCACCTTCGCGATGCGGTCGTGGCGAACGTAAACCCGGCGGCCTGGCATCGACACGCGGCGGATCTTTTCGATCACCGGGCGGCGCTGGTCGTCGTACTTCAGGCTCACCACAAGTTGCTTGTGGCCGCCCTCTTCGGTTGTTTTGAAACCCGTAAGGCAACCTTCGGCGCAAAGGACCGCGACGATGCTCTCTTTGAGCTTCGAATGCGGCATCTTCACGTCCTCGTGCCTTGCGAGCCCCGCGTTGCGAATGCGGGTGAGCATGTCTGCAATAGGATCGGTCAGCATTTCACCAACTCGCCTTGATCACGCCCGGGAGGTCGCCGCGGAGCGCGAGCATTCGCATGCAAATGCGACAAAGTTCAAATTTACGATAGTAGCCACGGGCGCGGCCACACATCTTACAACGGTTTCTGTGACGGACGGCGAACTTCGGCTCAACCCGAAGCTTCGCGAACTGACAAGCTCGTGCCATTTGGCGAATCCTTTCAGGCGGCCCGGAAGGGCATGCCGAGGTGCGCGAGGAGGGAGCGACCTTCCGCGTCCGTCTTCGCGGTCGTGATAAAGGAAATGTTCATCCCCTTCACCGAGTCGACGCGGTCGTAGTTGATTTCAGGAAAAATGATCTGTTCGCGGACACCGAGAGTGTAGTTTCCGCGGCCATCGAAGGCTTTGCGGGCAACACCACGGAAGTCGCGGGTGCGCGGCAACGAGAGGTTCACGAGACGATCGAGAAACTCCCACATGCGCTCACGACGAAGCGTGACCATGACGCCGATCGGTAGACCGGCGCGCAACTTGAAAGCGGCAATCGCCTTCTTCGAGCGGGTAACCACTGGCTTTTGACCGGTGATTGCGCGCATCTCTTCGACCGCGAACTCAATAATCTTTGGGTTCTGAACGGCCTTACCAAGCCCCATGTTCAGCACGATTTTCTCGAGCTGTGGGACTTCCATCTTGTTCCCGTAACTGAATTCCTTCAGGAGTGCGGGAACGACCTCATCAGCGTACTTCTTCCGAAGACGCGGCGGCGGAGCTGGCTCCGAGCTCGCTGCGTCTGCGGCAACCGAAGTGTCCGCCGGGAGGGTAGATTCCTTCTTCTTCCCCGGTGCTTTTCGCGTCGCCATAACTAGGTTTTCCTACTGCTTTACTTGGTGTCCCGTACGGTCGGGATCTCCTTGCCAGACTTCACCGCCACGCGCACTTTGTTTCCACTCTCGTTGGTAACGAAGCGCACGCGTGTGCCCTTACCCGTTTCCGGGTCGATTGGCATCACTTTGCTCGCATGGAGCGGAAGTTCTTTGGAGATGAAGCCGCCGCCCTCGCCGTTTTGGGCGCGGACAGACTTCTTCACCACGTTGATGCCCTCGACAAGAACCTTGTCGACTTCGGCAAAAACCTGAAGCACGGTACCGGTTTTACCGGCATCTCTACCCGTACGGACGACAACTTTGTCGCCCTTGCGAATGCGCGCACTCATCAGAGAACCTCTGGGGCCAACGAAATGATCTTCATGAACTTCTTACCACGGAGCTCGCGCGCAACCGGTCCGAAGATACGGGTGCCGACGGGTTCGTGGTCTTTGTTCACAAGGACTGCACTGTTATCATCGAACTTGATCAGCGTTCCATCGGAACGCTGGCATTCGCGGACGGTGCGCACAACAACGGCTCGGGCGGTGTCGCCCTTCTTCACCTTGGCGCCCGCCATGGCTTCCTTCACCGCAACAACGATGACATCGCCAACTTCAGCGTACCGACGACGTGAGCCGCCGAGCACCTTGATGCACTGGACCCGCTTGGCGCCGCTGTTGTCGGCGACCTCGAGGATGGTTCGCATCTGGATCATGGTTCAAATCTCCCTTGCGAACGCTTACTTGCTATCCGGGGCGGCCTTCACGAGGCGGACCACCACGAAACGCTTTTCGCGCGATAGTGGACGGTGCTCCTCGATCTCGACGAGATCACCGACCTTGAATTCATTCTTCTCGTCGTGTGCCTTGAATCGCTTGCGCGTGCGCACGAACTTGCCATAGAGCGCGTCCCGCTTACGCGAGACACACTCAACGACGACCGTCTTGTCCATTTTGTCGGACGTGACGGAGCCGATGATCTTGCGGCGGAAGCCGCGAGCGTCTTGAGTGGCCGTAGCCGCTGTGGTTTCAGTCATGGGGATGGCCTTGCCGGATTACTTCTTCGCGGCTTCAGCGGCACGCTGAGCCATGACCGTGAGAACACGTGCAAGGTCCCGCTTCGACTTGCGGATATTGCTCGTGTCGTCAAGCCGATTCGTATGATTCTTCATGCGCGAATCGAAAATGTCCCGCTCGATGCGCTTGGCAACGGCCGGGAGTTCCTCGATTGGAAGCGCGCGGAGTTCAGAGGCCTTCATTTTGCCAATCCTCGGGGGAGAAAGCGCGTGGCGACCGGCAGCTTGTGACCAGCAAGCCGGAACGCCTCGCGGGCGAGCGCCTCGTCGACGCCCTGGAGCTCGAAGAGGACGAACCCAGGCTGCACATCGGCTGCCCAGAATTCGACGCCACCCTTACCGCCACCCATGCGGACTTCAAGTGGTTTCTTCGTGACTGGCCGGTGCGGGAACACGCGGATCCAGAGCTTGCCCGAGCGCTTGACGCATCGGGTAATCGCCATACGCCCTGCCTCGATTTGGCGCGCGGTAACGCGGCCGTTCTCGAGAGCTTGGAGGGCGAAGTCGCCAAAGGAGACGTCGGAGCCGCGGCGGGCAATGCCCGCGTTGGACCCCTTCTGCATCTTGCGGAATTTGGTTCGCTTCGGAGAAAGCATGAATCACCTCGGGGCGTCAGGCGGTGGCGCCGACACCCGTGCGACGGCTACGGCGCTGAAGCACCTCGCCCTTGAAGACCCAGACCTTGACGCCGATGATGCCGTACTTCGTACGACCTTCGGCGAGGCCGAACTCAATGTCGGCGCGGAGCGTGTGAAGCGGAACGCGCCCCTCACGGTAGGTCTCCACACGTGACATGTCGCCGCCGCCGAGACGGCCGCAGCAACGGATGCGGATGCCCTTGGCGCCCGCTTTCATGCTTGTCTGAAGCGACTTCTTCATCGCGCGGCGATAAGCCACGCGACGCTCGAGCTGCGCGGCGATGTTTTCCGCCACGAGCTGCGCGCTGGTTTCCGGCTTGCGGATTTCCTGCACGTCGATGAAGACTTCGTTGTCGGTGAAAGCCTCGACACCAGGAAACACGGACTCGCCTTTTTGAGCGGTTCCAACGTTTCCGGCTTTGAGGATTTCGATCCCGCGTCCGCCTTTACCGATCACCATGCCGGGGCGCGCCGTGAAGACGATCACCTTGCACTTGTTCGCAGCTCGCTCCACCTCAACAGAGGCAACGCTTGCATTGTTCAAGTACTCCTTGACCGCACGCTTGATGCGGATGTCTTCGTGGAGCCACTTCTGGTAATTCTTGGCGTCGAACCACTTCGAATTCCACGTCTTGATGACGCCGAGACGAAAGCCAAACGGATGAGTTTTCTGACCCATGGTATCCTACGTGGTTCAGCGGTCGCGCTGGCCCAAGACGATGGTGATGTGGCTCATGCCCTTTTGAATCTGCGTCGCGCGCCCCATGGCCCGCGGACGCCATCGGCGCATGTGCGAGTTGGGAGCTTTGTCGACGAAGACCGTCTCGACGAAAAGTGCGTCGAGATCGAGGCCGGGCTGCGCCTGACGGGCGTTCGCGACGGCGCTCTCAAGGAGCTTCTTGACGAGGGGGGCTGCGGACTTGGGCGTGAACTCGAGGAGCTGAAGCGCCTCGCCAGCCTGACGGCCGCGGATCATATCTACGACCATGCGAGCCTTGCGCACGGCGATCCGGGTGTTTCGGGCAGTGGCTTTGCTGACCATAATGTCTCTCAATTCAGAGCGGAGGGCCGGCCTTCGCTTACTTCTTGCCCTTGACCTTCGCCTTCTTGTCACCGGAGTGTCCGGAGAAGGTGCGGGTCGGGGCGAACTCGCCAAGCTTGTGGCCAACCATGTTCTCCGTCACGAAGACGGGAACGAACTTGCGGCCGTTGTGCACCGCAAACGTCAGACCGATAGCGTCGGGGGTGACCGTGCTGCGGCGCGACCAGGTCTTAATGACCTTTTTGGACTGCGTGGCCGAGGCGGCGGCGATCTTCTCTGCGAGATGACCGTCGACGAACGGGCCTTTCTTAATCGAACGAGGCATCGAAGACTCCTAGAATCAGCCGCGGCGCTTGATGATCATGCCGTCGGTGCGCTTGTTGTTGCGCGTCTTGAGGCCCTTCGAAAGCTGGCCCCACGGCGAACAAGGGTGACGACCACCGGACGTACGACCTTCGCCACCACCCATAGGGTGATCGACGGGGTTCATCGTCACGCCACGCTGGTGCGGACGACGTCCGAGCCAACGCGAACGGCCTGCCTTGCCGAGCGATATGTTCGAGTGCTCGCCGTTCGACACTTGGCCGATCGTCGCGTGGCACTCGAGATGTACGAGGCGAACCTCAGTGGATGGGAGGCGAACCTGCGCGTAATCGCCGTCCTTCGCCACGAGTGTGGCGGCGGTGCCGGCGGAACGGACGAGCTGACCGCCGCGCCCCTTCTTGAGCTCAACATTGTGGATGAGCGTGCCAAGGGGGATGTGCCGAAGGCGCATGTTGTTCCCAGGCTTGATGTCAGCGTTGCGGCTCGAAAGAACCGAATCGCCGACCTTAAGGCCGTCGGGAGCAAGGATGTAAGCGCGCTCGCCGTCGGCGTAGTGCAGACGGGCAATGCGCCCCGTGCGGTTGGGATCGTATTCGATCGCCGCGACGAGCGCGGGAACGCCGATCTTCTTGCGCTTGAAGTCGATGATGCGGAAGCGCTGCTTGTGACCACCGCCACGGAAACGCGACGTGATACGACCGTTGGAGTTACGGCCGCCGGTGGACGTCTGATGATCGAGGAGCCCCTTCAGCGGCTCGACACCCTTGGTGATGTCGGCGAAGTCGCTGACCGTATAGTAACGGCGCGCGGGGGACGTCGGCTTAAAGCTACGAATACCCATGGCTCTCTCTCAGGTCGTCTCGTTGAAGAGGTCGATACTCTGGCCCTCGGCGAGGGTCACGATCGCCTTCTTCCAGTTCTGCGTCTTGGCGTAACCGCGACCCATGCGGCGCTCTTTGCCGCGCACGATCATGGTGTTCACGGCGGTGACCTTAACGCTAAAGGCGGTTTCAATCGCCTGTCGGATTTCGGCCTTGTTCGCGTCGCGCCCGACTTCGAACACGAACTGGTTGTTCGCGCGAAGCTTCGTGGCCTTCTCAGTGAAGGCGATTGGGCGACGGATGATTTCGTCGATTCGCATAACTCACTCCGCGCAGCGGTCTTGGAGGGCCTTAACGGCCTCCGTCGTCACAACAAGCTTGTCGTGTCGGAGGAGGTCATAGACGTTGACGCCTTCCGGCGGCAGGAAATTGTGCGTCTCGCTGTTGCGAATCGAACGGAGAAGGTTCACGTTGGTCGAAATATCGACAACGAGGCTCTTTTTTCCGCCACAAAGCGCATCAACGATTGACAGGGTCTTCTTCGTCTTCGCTTCCGCGAGGGCAAAGGAGTCAACCACGACGAGGTTCTTGTCGCGGAAGAGCATGGACAGCGCGCTTCGGAGTGCACCGACACGCACCTTGCGGGGCGGACGAATGGTCCAGTTGCGGGGACGGGGTCCGTGAGCTTGGCCACCGCCGACGTAACTCGGAGCACGGATCGAACCGTGACGAGCGTTGCCGGTGCCCTTTTGCTTGAAGACCTTCTTCGAGCTGCCGCGAACGGCTGCACGGTTCTTCGACGAAGCGGTACCTTGACGACGCGAGGAAAGCTGAGCCTTCACCACGTCATAGAGGAGTGCTTCGTTAACTTCAGATGCGAAGGCGACGTCGGAGAGTTCAAGCTCTCCGACCTTCTCAGCCTTCAGATTCAAAACGTCGATCTTAGCCATAACGTTACCCTCAGGACTTGATCTCGACGTCCACGCCGGCGCTGAGGTCGAGCTTCATGAGCGCGTCGAGCGTTTGCTGGGTAGGGTCGATGATGTCAATCACTCGCTTGTGTGTGCGAATCTCGAACTGCTCTCGCGACTTTTTGTCGACGTGAGGTCCGCGAAGGACAGTGTAGCGGGAGATGGTCGTCGGTAGGGGGATGGGCCCCGCGACGCGGGCGCCAGTGCGCTTCGCCGTCTCCACGATGTCGCCGGTCGACTTATCGAGGAGTTGGTGGTCGAAGGCACGGAGCCGGATGCGGATCTTCGTGGCAGTCGCCATGTGTCTTTCCGATGTTTTCGCCGAATCAGGCGAGGATCTTGGTAACAATACCGGCGCCGACCGTACGGCCGCCTTCGCGAATCGCGAATCGCATCTTTTCTTCGATGCCGACCGGCGTCTGGAGCTCCACCGTCATGGTGACGTTGTCGCCCGGCATGACCATCTTGACGCCTTCCGGCAGCGCGATGGTTCCCGTGACGTCCGTCGTGCGCATGTAAAACTGCGGACGGTAGTTGGAAACGAACGGCGTGTGACGGCCGCCCTCTTCCTTCTTGAGGACGTAAACTTCCGCTTCGAACTTCGTGTGCGGAGGAACCGTACCCGGCTTCGAGAGGATCTGACCACGCTCGACGTCCGTCTTCTCGATACCGCGAAGAAGAACGCCCACGTTGTCGCCCGCCTGCCCCTGATCGAGGAGCTTGCGGAACATTTCGACGCCCGTGACGACCGTTTTACGGGTGTCGCGGTAGCCAACAATTTCGGCTTCGTCGCCGACCTTGATGATGCCACGTTCGATACGACCCGTGACGACGGTTCCGCGGCCCTTGATCGAGAACACGTCCTCGATGGCCATGAGGAACGGCCGGTCGATTTCGCGAACAGGCTCGGGGATCGACGTGTCAAGCGCCGCGAGAAGCGCCGTGATCGACTCTTCCCACTTTGCGTCGCCCTGGAGCGCCGGAAGCGCCGCACCGCGGACGATCGTCGAGTTGCGATCAAACTTGTACTTCTCGAGGAGGTCGCGGACCTCTTCTTCGACGAGTTCGATCATGTCGGCGTCTTCGACCGCGTCGCACTTGTTCAAGAACACGACGATGTTCTGCAGGCCGACCTGGCGTGCGAGCAGCACGTGCTCACGGGTCTGCGGCATCACGCTGTCGAGCGCAGAGACGACGAGGATCGCGCCGTCCATCTGGGCTGCGCCCGTGATCATGTTCTTGATGTAGTCGGCGTGCCCGGGGCAGTCGACGTGCGCGTAGTGACGGTTCGGGCTCTCGTATTCCACGTGGGAAACGGCGATCGTGACGGTCTTCGTCTCGTCGCGAACCGTACCGCCCTTGGCGATGTCCGCATAGCTGATGGCCTTGGCGAG
>CAIQDA010000200.1 GCA_903870415.1 uncultured delta proteobacterium | reverse complement strand
CGTCTTCAAGTGATTGCTTCAACCGTCCCGGCATTCGGTCGATTTGCGGCCATCGCGGTCCTTGGTTAAAGCTCGCGCCGCTCTCGGCATCGTTTCCGCGAGCGTTTTCTCAGCCTCAACACCGCTTTCCCAAACTCAGACCTCTGATGCGCGCAGCGCCAGGCCCACGACGTGGCTCCGGCCTGCGTGCGACATTGCGCCAGGCGAGAAAAAAACTGTTGTCTTGACAGGCGTCACGATCGATGAATCCACCTATCGAAAATCGCGACCCGCGTGCCCGCGTTGGCAAACAGCCAGCCCACCTTCAACCGACCACGTTGGCCGCTTGGTCGCCGCTTGATCGCCGCTTTCTCCGTCGCAATCTCCACGACGTGCAACTTGCCTGCATAATGCACGCACACGAGCACCTCTACCGCGAAAACCCGCTTCACCAGCCACCCAAGCGCTAGCGTATGCAAGTGCACGTTCATCGGGCGGCGAGCCGTCGCTTCGCTGCACGAAGGTACCAAGGCTTACAAGGCTCGCGTGTGCCTCGCTCATGCTCGACAGCCCGAGCTGGCGCAACTCCGTCGTCAACGAGGCAACCAACGCTTCGACGATGTCCGTGCAGACCGCACGCTTGTATCCTGCACGCTTACGCAACACCCACAGGGCAACCCAACGAATCGACATCTACGTTTCGACCTTGCGAGCCTTACGTAACGGGCGACCGTGTGGCCTTGCGTCTTCGTTGCGTCGGTTCGGTTACACGCTCCACACCGCCTCCCCACTCCGAGCCAGCCAAAGCCCGAGGCGCTTCACTGGACCGATTCCCGCGGCCTCCAGCGACTCTCGGTACAGCGCAAGCTGCCCCGCGTAGGCCTTCATTGCGGCCTCCGCGTCACTCTTCGTCAGTTTGTAATCGACGACCACCCACGCGCCTGTCTCATCGCGGAAGAGCGCATCGATGCGGCCACTCATGAACCGCGGTTCGCCGTTGTCCCTTCCCTCGCGTGCAGGCAGCGGCACCTCGAACGGAAGCTCATGGAAAAGCTCGTTCCGCTCTGCGGCCTGGGCCATTTCCTTCCCGAGCGTCGAGGCTTCGAGTGCTGCGAGCGCGTCGTCGATCCACCGCACATCGAAACCGCGAGGAACATCGAGGTGCGCGTGCACAAGGCGTTCGAGCGCGTTTGCCGATGGACGCGGACCGCGCATCCCCCAAAGCTCCGCCGCGCCGTGAAACACGGTGCCAAGCAGTGACTCCCAACTGCCGTCCGCCTGCGCAAAGCCACGCGGCGCCTCGGGCAATACGACGGGAGGCCGCCCCGCCGACTCGACGATGGCGAGACCGTCGCCCGAGCTCTTCTCCCCGCTTGGGTTGACGGCCACGCGCGTCACCATCCGAGGCGTCGGCTCGTAGGCAAGTGGCGCTGGAGCAGGCAAAAGCGCCTGTGCCACACCTGCCGCGTGGGCAAGCGCGCGCGTTTCGAGGTCGACGATGCTCGGCGTGAGGAGGTGTGTGCGAACCTCGTGCCGCGTTTCGGACGTCGGCGCCCACGCGCGAAGGTCGCCGTTCGGTGCAAGTTTCAGCATCGAAATGACGAGCTGCCCGAGGGTGCCGCACTCTTCACGCTTACGCCAGCCATACTCTTCGGAACCGTCGAGCTTCTCCTCGATGTCGGCCTTCTCCTTCGCCAGGCCCTTGCCCAGCGCGATGTCGCCCGAGAGCACGAGTCGGTCGCACGCGCGCGTCATGCCCACGTACAAGAGCCGGCGCTGCT
>CAIQDA010000199.1 GCA_903870415.1 uncultured delta proteobacterium | reverse complement strand
CGCCCTCGACGCGATGTGCGAGGTACTGGACAATTACCTTTTCACCATTCGAGCCGCGCGCGAAAAACACACGGTGATGATGCGCCTCGGTCTCGCCCTAAGGCACCGCGTTCTCGGCGACGGCGTTAAGGAAGCCGTCGCCGTTGTGACCGAGGCCATTCCCATCGAACGCATGGTCCTCGTTTACGTGGCCGACGAAACCGCTACGCCGACGCTCCACGTGCAAATGTTCAACGGAGCGACGCTCGAGGTCGACACACTGAGCGCGCAAGGCGACGCACTCGCGCCCCTTCGAGCCATGGGACGCGATTACCTCAATGGAACAAGCAACCGTCTCCTCGAGCATCTTGGCGTAACGAACGCAGCCGAAGAGGTGCTGATCAACGGCATCACGAAAAGCGTCGTCGTGGGCAAAATCGTCGTCACCTCAAAGTCGCCGTCGTTTAACACCTACGATCGAGAGCTTCTTAGCGCATTTGCAGGGTTCATCCGCCAACGAGTCGTCGACTTCAACAAAGAGTGGCGCTCGCTCGCGCTGGCATTTCGCCCCGACGACGTCGGACGTCTGCTTCAGAGCGACGATTACGAAAAGCGCTTCCTTGCGCCACGCGAGGCCGTCGTAGGCGTTGTCTATATTGATATATCTGGCTTTACTCGCGTTTCCGAGACCATTCTCAAGACGCCTGCCAAGGTCGCCGAGCTCGTCGAGGAGTGGAGTCGAGATGCCGTCGACATTGTTTGGCGACACGGCGGCGTGTTCGACAAAATGGTCGGCGACTGCGTCATCGCCCTCTTCGGGCCGCCATTTTACGAAGAAACCACCGGCGAACGCCTCGCCCGCGCGCTCCGTTGTGCCATGGATGTGCGCGCCATGACGAACGAAGTTCCCATGCGCGCCGCATTCGAACCGCTTCGCGCCGAGGGACTTGCCGTATCGACCGGCGTGCACTTGACACCGCTTTTTGTGGGTTCCTTCGGCCCGAACTCAAACTTTACGGGGTTCTCGAGCGGCATGAACAACACCGCGCGGCTCCAAGGCTGCGCAGGGCGTAACGAGATTCTCGTGATGGACGAGGCCATCGCCGCGCTCGGAAACGAGCACCCGTTTAGCTTCGGCGAAGTCCGGTCGATGGCTGTGAAAAATGTAGCCGAACCGCTGCGCTTCCGCTCACTCGATGGGTGATGAATCGCTTGCGGCAACGAATCGCGCAGCCTCGCCACCGCCCTATCTCGTTCAGCGCTGCGTGATGGCTAAGCTGTGAGCTTTTTCGAAACGCCTCGCGGCTTGGTGTAAGGACCGCGCCCTCGTAAGGAGATCGCATGCGCACGCACACGGACCTCAGCATCGCAATTCCCGACGTTCTGCTTCCGAAAGCGGGCACTGACCTTTCGCGCTGGGCCGTGATTGCTTGCGATCAGCACACCTCCGACCCGTCGTACTGGGAGAAAGCTGCGTCGCTCGTCAGCGATGCGCCGTCGACGCTCCACCTCGTCTACCCCGAGGTTTATCTGAACGAGGCCGATCCGGACGCGCGCATTGCCCGCATCCGCGAGACCATGCGCCGCTACGTCGACGACGCGTGCTTTCGCGAGACGACGGGCTTCGTCTACCTCGAGCGCACCGTGGGCGTGCACGTGCGTCGCGGCCTCATGCTCTGCCTCGACCTCGAGCAGTACGACTTCAACAAAGGGTCGACGAGCCCCATCCGTGCGACGGAGGGAACGATCCTCGACCGCCTGCCGCCGCGCGTGCGCATCCGCAAGGGCGCGACCATCGAGCTGCCGCACATCATGGTCCTCGTCGACGACCCGACGGACAGCGTCCTTGGTCCTCTCGCCGCCGCGCGCGCGAGCCTGCCCTCGCTCTACGACTTCGAGCTGATGCTCGGGTCGGGTCACCTCCGCGGTCACCTCGTCGACGACGCAGCCCTCGAGGCCGGTGTGGTGCAAGCCCTTGGCGCCCTCGCACGCCCGGAGGAGTTTGCTGCAAAGTGCAACGTTCCAAACGGCACGCCCGTGCTGCACTACGCGATGGGCGACGGCAACCACTCGCTCGCCACCGCAAAGACCATCTGGGAGCAGGCAAAAACTGACGCGTCCGACAGGGCTGCGATTCTCGATTCACCGCTTCGCTGGGCCCTCGTCGAGCTCGTGAACCTGCACGATCCGGCCCTCGCCTTCGAAGCGATTCATCGCGTGGTCTTCGAGGTCGCAGCGGGTCGCTCGGTCGCGCAGGCGCTCGAGGCCCGTTACCCCGGACGCGTGCGCGTGCAGACTGCAAGCACCTTCGCCGAGGTCAAGGCGCTCGTGGACGCGCAGGCAGGCTCGCCGCACAAGATTGGCCTCTGCACCGCGGATGGCTTCGCGGTCCTCGAGGTCACCGCTCCCGATCAGAACCTTCCGGTGGGCTCGCTCCAGACAGCTCTCGACGCGTTCATGAAGGACAAGGGCGCGCGCGAACTCGACTACGTCCATGGCGACGAGCCCGTGGTCACGCTCGGTCAGAAGCACGGAAATGCTGGCATTTACCTGCCCGCCATGAAGAAGCAGGATCTCTTTCGCACGGTGGTCCTCGACGGCGCGCTGCCACGCAAGACCTTCTCGATGGGCGAGGCGTGGGAGAAGCGCTTCTACCTCGAGGCGCGCCGCATCGGCTGAAGCCGCTCAGCGCAGCCCGAGGCGTGACGCCAAAAACGTCATGATGAGCGCGTCGCGGTGCGCTCTCTGTTTGGCATCCGCGGCACCGCCGTGGCCGCCCTCGATGTTTTCGTAGTACATGGGCTTGTAGCTGTATGCCTCAAGCTTCGCGACCATCTTGCGCGCGTGGGCCGGGTGCACGCGGTCGTCTTTGGTGGAGCTCGTGTAGAGCACCGGCGGGTAGGCGAGGCCCGGGCGCACGTTCTGGAACGGCGAGAATTTCGCCAGGGCAGCCCAGTCGTCGGCGTTGTCTGGGCGCGTCGATCGCGCCGTGGCGTCGCTCGTGCGGACGCGCAAGTTCACGGACCCGCAGCGCAAGTGGCTCGACCGCATCGCCATGCAGCTCAAGGTCGAGATCGTGGTCGATCGCGCATCGCTCGATACCGGCGCCTTCGCAGAGGGGGGCGGATTTGTGCGCATCGACAAGATCTTCGAGGGTCAGCTCCTCGCGGTCGTCGGCGAGCTCGCGCAGGGCATTTGGAAGGACGCGGGCTGAAGATAGCGCGGATCGTGTACTTCACGCGAGACCGAGCTCTTTTCGCACCTGCTCGTAGGGGATCGAATCGCCCCCCTCCGCCTTCGCGAGGCGCACTGCCTCGAGGTCGGCTTCGTCTTCGATCCGCCTCAGCGCTTCCAGGTCCGCGAGCGAAACGATCGCGGCGACGGCCATTCCGCTGCGCTCAATCACCACGCGCTCGCCCTCTCCCACCACGGCTTCGAGGGCACCGGGAAAGTCGACGACGGCAGCGTCGGCGCTCATGGTTCGGGACATGAACCCGATCGGACCGAGCAGCCCTCGCGACGCAAGCAACGCAGCGCTTTCAACCTGCAAATTATCGTGGTTTCGCGGTACGGTCGCGCGCTCATGGCCTCCACCAACGACATCGTCCAGAAGCTCTGGAACCTCTGCCACGTGCTGCGCGACGATGGCGTCACGTACCACCAATACGTGACCGAGCTGACCTACCTCCTCTTCCTCAAAATGGCGAAGGAGACGGGCATCGAGACGCAGCTTCCCGCGGGCTACCGCTGGGACGATCTCATGTCGAAGGAGGGCGTGGAACTGCTTGAGTTCTACAAGAAGTCGCTCATCGACCTCGGCGCCAAGGGCTCGGGCCGCGTGCAGGCCATTTACGCGAACGCATCGACGACGATTCGTCAGCCGCGGCACGTGCGCACGCTCGTCGACGCCATCGACGGGCTCGACTGGTACAGCGCCAAGCACGAGGGCCTCGGCGACCTCTACGAGGGTCTTCTCGAGAAGAACGCCGCGGAGACGAAGAGCGGCGCAGGCCAGTATTTTACGCCGCGTCCGCTCATCGAGAGCATGGTCGAGGTGGTGAAGCCGAAGGCCGGCGAGAGCGTGCAAGACCCCTCCGTGGGCACCGGCGGCTTCCTCATCATGGCGGACCGCTACGTGAAGTCGAAGACCGACGACCTCTTCGACCTGAGCGAGCAGCTTCAGCTCTTTCAGAAGCGCCAAGCCTTCTACGGCGTCGAGCTCTCGCAGGACGTGCAGCGCCTCGCGCTCATGAACGCGATGCTCCACGGCATCGAGGGCGACATCCTCCTCGGCGACACGCTGGGCCCCACGGGCGCCTCGCTCCCGAAGGCGGACGTCATCCTCGCGAACCCGCCCTTCGGCACGAAGAAGGGCGGCGGCGGCGCCACACGCGACGACATCACCTTCCCCACGAGCAACAAGCAGCTCGTGTTTCTCCAGCACATTTACAGGGGTTTGAAGCCAGGCGGTCGAGCGGCGGTGGTGCTCCCGGACAACGTGCTCTTCGAGGAAGGCGTGGGCCAGAAGGTGCGCGCGGACTTGATGGATAAGTGCAATCTGCACACGATCCTCCGCCTGCCCACGGGCATCTTCTACGCGCAGGGCGTGAAGACGAACGTGCTCTTCTTTACGCGCGGCAAGAGCGAGCGCGGCGAGACGAAGGGCGTGTGGTTCTACGACCTGCGCACGAACATGCCGAGCTTCGGCAAGCGCACGCCGCTCACGCGCGCGCACTTCGCGGAGTTCGAGAAGGCCTACGGCGACGACCCGCTGGGCACGAGCACACGCAAGGACGAAGGCGAGAGCGGCCGGTTCCGGTGCTTCTCTCGTGAGGAGATTTCCAAGCGAGGAGACAACCTCGACATCACGTGGCTCAAGGACGCGAGCGTGACGGACCACGCGGAGCTGCCCGAGCCCGAAGAGATCGCGGCGCAGATCGTCGCGGCGCTGCAGACGGCGCTGGAAGAGATGCAGGCGCTGCAAGAGGAGCTGGGGTCGTGATCGAGCGCTTCTGGATTTCGAACTACCGCATGCTCGCCGCGAGCCGCGTGGACTTGCGCCCATTCATGGCGCTCGTGGGACGCAACGGCACGGGCAAGACGACCTTCCTCGCAGCACTGCGCTTCATCGCAGACCTGCTCGAGGCCGACGTCGATGCAGCCGTGAGCGGCGCCCTCGGAGCTGCGGGTTCGAGCTTTGACGACCTGTGCTTTGACCCAGCAAAACCCCTGACGTTCGCGCTGCAGCTTCGAGTGAACGATCGACGCTTTCGCTACGAGCTCGAGGTCGGTTCGCGTTCTGCAACGGAGCCGAAGATCGTGGTGCGGCGCGAAGCGCTGTACGTGATCGGGGACGCCGAAGCCGAGGCCGCGCAAGCGAGTTTGTTCGGTGACCTGTTCGACGAACCCATCGTGCACGCCGACGCGCCGAAGGGTTGGCGCGAGGTCGCGTCGAAGACGGCGGATGGGAAAGACTACTTCCAGGACGAACGAACGACGTGGAACAACGTCTTCCGCTTCGGCCCGTCGAAGTCCTCGCTCGGGCACTTGCCTGAAGACCCGGAGCGCTTTCCCGGAGCGATGGCGGTCCGGAAATTCTTGAGGGAAGGCCTTCGGGTCATCGACCTCGACACGCGCGCGCTGCGCCTGCCCTCGCCGCCGCGAAGCCCGACCAAGCTCTTCTCGAACGGCTCGAACCTCGCGGCTGCGGTGCATGCACTCCACGAACGAGATCCGGTGCTCTTCGACCAATGGGTGAAGAATGCCGCGCGCGCCCTCGACGGCCTCGAGAGCATCGACACCTGGGACCGCCCCGAAGATCGGCACCGCGTTCTGCGCGCGACCTTCCGCGGATCTCACGGCGAGCCCGTTCCGTCTTGGGGGCTCTCGGACGGAACTCTGCGCCTCCTCGCCCTCACGCTGCTCGCGTACGCAGAAGAGCCGGATTCGCAGGAGATTCTGCTCATCGAGGAGCCCGAAAATGGCCTCCATCCGCTCGCGATCCAGTGCGTGTATGACGCGCTCCATACGATGGATAGGTCGCAGGTCTTCGTGACCTCGCACTCGCCCATCTTCCTCGCGGCCGCGGCACTCGATGACGTGCTCGTGTTCCGCCGTGAAGAGAGCGGACGGGCGCGCATCGTGCGCGGGCCGGAGCTCGCCGAGGCCGAGGCGTGGCACGGTCGCGTGGCGGTCGACGATCTCTTCGCCTCGGGAGTACTCTCGTGAAGGGCCCGGAGCTCGTCGTCATCGTGGCGGACTTGGACACGGAGGCCTTCGTAAAAACCCTGGTTTTGCGCGGAATGGAGCGCGGCTGTCTTCGCCCCTTCACGTTCGACGTGATCCGCGACACGAAGCGCGACCACGCTGTTGCCACGCAGCCCACGCGCCTCGTGGCCCACATGCCCTTCGAGCCGGCACGTCGCTTCTTGGTCATCTGGGACCACCACGGCTCCGGGCGCGAGCGTGACGCTTGCGAGGTCGTCGAGTCGAACGTTCGCGACACGTTCGTTCGGATGGGCGTCGCGCGTGAGGCTGCCCTTGCTGTGGCGTTCGCGCCCGAGCTCGAGGTGGTGTTCGGCGCGGTGTGGGCTCGCGTGCGCGAGTTACTGGCAGCAAAGCGAGGCGATTCCGTGAGCAATTTTCCATGGGACGCGCGCGATCCGAAGGCGGCCTTCGAGGGCCTCGCCAGGCGCCATCGTGTGAAGGCGCCACCGCTCTTCGAAGAGATCGCGAAGCAGGTGTCGCTCAAAGACCTCAAGGGCGGCGACGCGATCGGGCGCATCGCGAGCACGTTCGTGGAGTGGTTCGGCACGACGGGAGGTGCAGCGTGAGCGACGAGCTGCCGGAGGGGTGGCGTACGGTCGCGCTTAGCGATGTGGCGGACTTCGTGTCCGGTGTCGGATTCCCGCCCGCGCAACAGGGGCGCACGGCGGGAGATCTGCCCTTCGCGAAGGTAGGAGACGTTTCCCGATCCGTCCGCGATGGCGACGGAACGATCGCGACAGCGCGGAACTGGGTCGATCGCGCCGACCTCGAAGCGCTGCGCGCGAGGGCAATTCCAGCGGGTTCGATTCTTTTCGCAAAGATCGGTGAATCGATTCGCCAGAATTTTCGAAGTCTGACCACGCGCGAAATGCTCGTCGACAACAACGTGATGGCG
>CAIQDA010000198.1 GCA_903870415.1 uncultured delta proteobacterium | reverse complement strand
GGCTTCGACTTCAACGCAACGTGGCAGCCGTAAGCGACATCGCTCTCTATGGCGCGGGAGGCGAATGGTTCGGCAGGGACGACCGTAGCCTGATTTCGAAGGGCATCGGCCTTGCCCGCCCAGACTTCAACGTTCTGCGTGCCGTTGGGGTACGCGACGCAGCACTCGGATTCGCGGGCCGGCAAACCCGATCCGTCTCACCAAGCGAACTGCCCTACTCCAGCCACGGCGGAAAACTGTTTGGTCTCGCCAACCCGTTGAACGGTCGGATTGTGCCGCTTGTTTGCCCGTTCACCACAAACGCCATGCTTCGGCTTGCAATCGGAGCGGAGGGGACGGGACTTCGCATCGCAAAGCTCATCCTCCGCCAGGCCTTCGCGCACATCCTTCCAAATGCCGTCACTTCAACGCCTCGCGTGCCCACGCGCACAAACGAACTGTTCGAGGCCGTAGCATCTCGTTTCGGGAATCAGCGAAAATTGGCGTCGCGTTCATTCGAAACGACGCTCGAACGAGTCGTCAACTTGCCTGATTCTCGCCTGGGACCGCGTCCCCACCAGAATTAAGGCCGTTCGCCGTAACCCCCAAGGTCATCCGCTGAACCGAGGGCTTCCGCCAAGCCTTCTTCTCCGCGTTCTTCGCCACGACACGCTCCACGGAAGGCTTGATCTCGTTCACCATGCCCGTGAGTTTAGCGCAGGCGGGGCTCGGCTTCCAGTGTGCTTTTAACTCTCGTGCGTTGGCTTGCGGGAGCGCAGTTGGATGGCTCTGAGAGCGCTTGCGCGCCACGCGGGCACTGCCGGAGGAAACGGGATTCGAACCCCTGGTGACTTGCGCCACGGCGGTTTTCAAAGCTGCGCCGAAGGGCCACTCGTGAGGCAACACCAAGGGGCGATCGCGAGCCGCGGCCCGACGTGAGGCAACAGGTGGCAGCACGTTTCGCGAGACGCCGTTTCCAATATGGAAACAGCGAGCGCCGGTTTTCTCGGGATGGCGCCGCAACGGCGGAAGCCTCGCCGCGTTCGCCCTTGGGCTCCAGCGTCGAGGCTCGGACATTCGCGGGATGGAGCACGCCATCGTGAGGCCGCAGGGACCAACACGATCGCTGCTCGCTCGCTCGTGAGTGCTGCGCTGTTTCGTTCGGCGCCTGTGGTACTCCAGGGAGCGCCTGCGTTGCGTCCGCCAGCGCTCCACGCGTGATCATCGAACCCATCGTCGCCATGACCGCCTTCTCTCCGCGCTTCACGATCACGAACCGCATCACTGCCGCGCTCACGACGATCGAGCGAGCGCGTGGCTTTCTCGAAGCGGCAACGATCTCGGAGGAGTGGGTTCGGCGTATGAGCCAGCGCGCGCTCTTGCTCGAGGCACATCACACGACGCACATCGAGGGTACGCAACTTAGCGTCGAGCAGGCCGAACAGGTCTGGGCGGGGCACGAAGTGAAAGGCGCGAACGCCGACGACGTTCGCGAGCTACTCAACTACCGAAACGCCTTCGACCTCGTGAGCGAGCACCTCACGAGCGGGGCTCCGGTCAGCGAGGGGCTCATCCGCGAAATTCACAAGCGCCTCGTCGAGGGCGTGCGCGGCGGGGGCGCGATGCCCGGTGCGTGGCGCACGGTCCAGAACTACGTCGCGAACAGCCGGACGGGCGAGGTCATCTACATGCCGCCACCACCCGGCGAGGTGCACGCGCTCATGCGCGAGCTCGTCCAGTGGCTTCGCGAAGAAGAGAGCATTCACCCGGTGCTCGTAGCGGGCATCGCGCAGTTCCAGCTCGTTCACATCCACCCGTTCGTGGACGGCAACGGTCGCACCTCGCGGCTCCTATCGACCCTCGCCCTCTACCGGGCGGGCTACGACTTCAAGCGCCTCTTCACGATCAGCGAGTTCTACGATCGCGACCGGGCGGCCTTTTACGCGGCGCTCCAGGGCGTACGCCAAGCCGAGATGGACCTTACGGGGTGGCTCGAGTTCTTTATCTCGGGCCTTGCGACGCAGCTGCAGGAGGTGCGGATCAAGGGCGAGCGCGCAATCCGCGCGGACGTCCTCGCGTCGGAGAAGGGCCTCAACGAGCGTCAAGGCATCCTCGTTGCGGCGTTGCTCGAGGGAGGCTCGTTGACGTTGGCGGAGGCCGAAAAGCTGTTGTCCAATGTCGCGCGGCGAACCGTGCAGCGGGACCTCAAGCGGCTTGCCGATCTCGGCCTCGTCAGCGAGGTCGGGCGCGGCGCGACGGACCCGAATCGCTCGTATCGCTGGAGCTCGCCAAAGCTGTGACAAGCTGTGACATGGAGCTGTGACAAGCTGTGACTCGGAGCTGGAACGTCCGAGAAACGACGCGGCGTTCGGCGTGCGCGCCTCGCCGGCGGAAAATGGACGGAGCGTAACTACGGCCCTCCGTGAATTCGTCATTTCGTCATTAGGGTGGAGGTCGACCCATGGCCGTCGAACGAGCGAGCTCGCGCGTGGAAACGTGCGGATTACATGTTTCAACGCGTTCCCACTGGGCGTCGTCAGCCCCCCACACGGGTTCGTGGAAACGCTCGGAAACGGCCGCGCGTGAACACCGC
>CAIQDA010000197.1 GCA_903870415.1 uncultured delta proteobacterium | reverse complement strand
GGGTCGCCCATGTTGCACTCGTTCACGGGAAGACCGTCGTCGGTGCTGAAGTGGCGAATCCCGTTCAACGGGCGACGAAAGGCTTCACCCTCCGCGAGGACGCGCGCCAATTCCGCGCGCGGAACCATGGAAATTCCTGCGTTTGTCGTGATCCACACGCCGTCTCGTCCATCGTCCACGGCGGCGAGGTGCGACGCGGCGACGAGGCCGTCCGACGCGTGGAGGCACCGTGGCGGCGCGTTCGCTGGAATGAGGCAGAGGCCATCTTGTGTTGGAACGAGCGTGGCGCCGATGGGCGACGAGCTCAAGGCCCCGATGTAGGGAGAGTGCGTGGGAAGTTCGATCGCGTCCACGCGTCCATCGCGGTGCCATCGGTGAAGGCCGTCGCTGCTTGTCGCGACGAGAAGTGAGCCGCTAGGTTCCTCCATGAGGCTTTTCACGAACCAGGTTCCCGGTGTGCCCTTCGCCCTCGAAACATCCTTGTCGGAAGGTTCCTTCACGTAGAGGCCCGCGGCGCTTCCGATGGCGAGGCTTCCATCGCGAAGCCGTCGCACGGTCCTCACCGAGCGAGTGACGAGAGCATCGCCCTCAAGGACGGGCTCCGGGTGCATCGGTGTATCTTGCATCCGAACCAGGCCCGAGATGCCGCCGACGAAGAATGCATCGGGGCCATCGGAGACGAGCGTGCGTATGGACGAGAGCGACGAAAGGCCGACGTCGATTCGCTTAAACCTTTTGCTTGGGTCAAGACCGAAGAGGCCGCCTCCATCGGATCCGATGTAGAGCGTGCCGCGCTGTTCGAAAAGCGAGCGAACGCCCAGCGATGACGACGGCGTCAGCTGGCGTAAACCGCGAAATCGCACGAGGCGAAAGCCCTCGAAGGTGGCATCCGATTGGGACCCGAGGACGATGGTTCCATCGGCCTCGATGTGAATCGGAGCGCCTTCACCCACGACGACGGGAAGGCGCGAGCGAATGCGCGTTCCCTCAACGTCCAAGAACTCCTGCGAGGTCGCGAGAAGAAACCGCCCCGGCGCGATGGGCTTTACGGTCGAGAGTCGCGGACGTTCGTCAAGTCCATCGATGACGAGACGCGTGCATTCTGCATTCGATACGCAGCGCCACAGACCCTCTTCGCGTGTCGACACGAGGAAGTCTGCGCCGTCGGCCGCGATGCTCACGATCGGCGTCTTGGCGAGCCGTCCACTAGGGGATTCCGCGCGTTGCGAGCCGGGTCGAAGAAACCGGAGCCCAACTTCCGACCCGACCGCGAAGCGCGAGGGCGTCGCAGCGGAGACGGTGATGGCGGCCTCCGGAATACCGTCCGCAACGGCCCATGACTGATGCACACGGGTCTCGTCGATGAGCTTCACCGTTCCGCGATCAGTGCCGAGGACCACAAGGCCGTTGCCCACGGGCGCGAGCGTTTGCACGGCGACGGTTCCGAGAACAGAGGCGACGGCGAGGGGCTCCGGCCGTCCGTCGACGTAACGGCGCAGGCCATCGGTGGTGGCGGCCCAAAGTTCGTTGCCGACCATCGTCAACGAGGCGACATTGGCCAGCGGATCGACGATTTCCAAGCGACGACCATCGAAGCGGACGAGGCCTTCTTCGGTGCCTATCCACAAGAAGCGTTCCGCCGACTCAGCGATCGCGAGGATCATTCCGCCTGGGAGCCCATCGCGTTTTGTGAAGTCGCGGCTTGCGGCGTCATCGAACGTGAAGCCACTGAGAAGGCCTCCGTTTGGGTGCGCGGGCAGCGGGTCACCGGGCGATATGGCGACGAAGGCAGGCGCGTTGTGCGCGAGAAGAAGTGCCGCGCCGACGAGCCCAAGAACGGGGCCGAAGGAGCGATTGATGCGAAGCATGGGCGCGAATGTAGTGGGCTCGGGCCTCACAGGCCAAGCATCCGATGCGCGAAGACTTTGCTGCGCAGCCGGAAATTCTCAGGCAGAGACGCGAGCGCGGGCCTTCGCGGCCATGAGCGTGTTCTGAAGGAGAATGGCGATGGTCATCGGCCCGACGCCACCGGGAACTGGCGTGATGGCCCCGGCGACTTCCTTGCATTCTGCAAACGCTACGTCGCCCACGAGTCGGCTCTTTCCGTCGGCCAGTTCGATGCGGTTGATGCCCACGTCGATGACCGCGGCACCGGGCTTGATCCAATCGGCTTTGACCATTTCGGCTCGACCGACGGCGGC
>CAIQDA010000196.1 GCA_903870415.1 uncultured delta proteobacterium | reverse complement strand
CTTCGTCGGCCACGTCCACGTCGCGGATGCGGCTGTTGGCGGACGAGAGGTTCAAGCGCACCGACTGGATGTTCGAGATGGTCGTCTCGAAGCGGTTCATCATGGCGCCGAAGCGGGCACGCGCCTGGCTCACGCGGAAGAGGGCCGTGTCGATGGTGTCGAGGGCGCTGCGGGCGTTGCCGGGTCCGCCGCTGACGGTCGCGGCACCCGTGAGGGAGGCGAGGTTGAGGCCGCCGAAGCTGATTGCGATGCGGTCCGCGGTGGAGTTCGTGATGCCGATTTGGAACTGCTCGGCCGTCGTCGCCGACGTGATGAGCTGCTTTCCGTTGAACTTCGTCGAGGTCATGATGCGCTTCATCTCGGACTGAAGGTTCGTGAACTCGGTCTGGATGAAGTTGCGGTCCGTGCTTTGGAGCGCGCCGTTGGCTCCCTGGGTCGCTAGCTCACGCATACGCAGGACGATGTTCGAGAGCTCGCCGAGAGCGCCTTCTGCCGTCTGCGCCATGCTGATCGCGTCACCTGCGTTGCGCTCGTTCACGGTCAGCGTCTTGACCTGCGACTTGAGCGACTCGCTGATGGCGAGGCCTGCTGCATCGTCCTTCGCCGTGTTGATGCGGTAGCCGCTCGACAGCTTGTTGAAGGTCGTCTGGAGGGCGCTCTGCGACTTGAAGAGGTTGCGCTGAGCTTCGAGGGACGCGACGTTGGTTTGGATGACGAGAGCCATGATGAAACTCCTTCTTGGAGATGAGCCGCGTGGGCTCTTAAAACCGCCCTTCATGGGCGGCGGTGGTGTTCGAAACTTGGGTGCGAAAAACCTGAGCTGCGCCTCAACATGAGGGCGCTCGGTGGCGGAGAGCCATCCCGCGTATGACCGCCGGATGCGTGAAGTATGTGTGCCGTATTTACGTGGCGGCCAGGTGCCTGCGGTCGCCGATTCGGCTTACGTCGCAGGCGCCGCGGGAGTCGTCGATCAACCCTTCAAGAGTGACAACGCTTGTTGCGGGCTTTGGTTGGCCTGAGCCAGGACGGAGGTGCCTGCTTGCAGGAGCACCTGGTTGCGCGACTGGTCGGCGGACTCTTGGGCCACGTCCACGTCGCGGATGCGGCTGTTGGCGGACGAGAGATTCAGGCGAACGGTCTGGATGTTCGACACCGTCGTCTCGAGACGGTTCATGTAGGCGCCGAAGCGGGCCCGGGCATTCGAGACCCTCGAGAGCCCCTCGTCGATGGTGTCGAGGCAGCTGCGGGCGTTCGTTGCGCTGCCGGAAACCTTCGTCGCCGTGGAGCACAGCGTGGCGAGGTCGACTCCGCCGAAGGTCACCGTGATGCGGTCTTCCGTGGCGTTCGTGATGCCAACCTGGAAGCCCACTTCGGTCGGCGAGCTCTGAATGAGCTGCTTGCCGTTGAACTTCGTCGACGTCATGATGCGCTGCATCTCGGACTGGAGATTCGAGAACTCCGTCTGAATGAAGCTTCGGTCCGAGCTCTGAAGAGCGCCGTTCGAACCTTGGGTCGCCAGTTCACGGAGGCGTGAGAGGATTCCCGTGATTTCTCCGAGAGCGCCTTCCGCCGTCTGCGACATGCTGACCGCGTCACCGGCGTTGCGTTCCGCCACCGTAAGCGACCGGACTTGCGACTTCAGGCTCTCGCTGATGGCGAGACCCGCGGCATCGTCCTTGGCCGAGTTGATGCGAAAACCGCTCGAGAGTCGGTTGAAGCTCGTCGACAGCAGGTTCTGCGTCGAAGCGAGGTTTTTCTGAGCTTGTAACGAACCAACGTTCGTTTGAATGACGAGAGACATTTGGTTTTTCTCCTTCTTGGAGATGGGTTCCGGACCAGGCCTTGCGGCTTGCTCCGAGGTCGTCGCTTCTTGCGGCGCCTTTCAGGTTCCAAGAACGGCCTGCGCCGGGAACCTTGAGAACAATTCGACGCGTGGCCGTCCGCGGCCGGCCATGGCCAGCCGGCGCTCGCTTCTTCGCATGCGTGCGCCCTGGCTTTTTCCACGCTTCTGTTCGCGCGAAGCGTCGGCACGACCCTTGATTGCGTGGCGCCATGAGCCCACGCCAACGCCTCCGACTCGAAATTCACGCCGCCGCACTCTCCTTGATGGGCACCGCCATCGCCGCTCCCCCAGCGCCGCCAGGAGCCCCTCGCCCGGCCGTGGGTGACGCGGAGCGCGCAATGGCCGTCGCCGCGTGCGCGAGCCTGGACCGAAGCCGCTACGACGTCGGTCAAGCGAGCCGCGAAGCTCGTGTGCGCTGGGCCGCACTCCTTCCGCGCGTCATCGTCCGGGCTCACGCAGGCGACGGAGCCTTTCGCCGCTTGGATGACTCGACGGTTTACACGGGCGAAACGCAGACGGCGAACCGCGGCCTTGAGGTGCGCATGACCTGGTCCTTCGACCAGCTCGCGTACCGAGACGATGAACTCGCGAACGCACGTTTCGCCTTCGAGCAACGCGCCACGTCCGAGCGTCTTCGTTCCCAATGCGCCGACACCGCGGCCAAGTGGCTGCGGGTGCGCCTCGACCCAATTCACGAAGAGGCCGACGAACGCGCCGCGTATCTCGCGCTCGACATCGTGACGAGCGGAGAGCTCGGACGCCTCGACGGGGCTCGTTTCCGCGAACGGTCGCCTTGACCCCTACCGACCGGCCGTCTACTCCGAGCGCCCCATGCTGTCTGAAGCCCGTGCCACCCTCGCCGACCTCCAAGGGCGCCTCTCGGCGCTAAGGGGGTTTCTTTGACGTCCCAAGGCTAAAGGCTGAACTCGAAGCGCTCGCAAACGCGTCGCTTGCTCCGGGGTTTTGGGAAGATGCGAAGCGGGCACAGACGAATACACGTCGTCGCTCGACCATCGAAAAGCGCCTCGAGATGCTCGAGAAGCTGACGCGCGACCTCGACGACGCCGGCGTTCTCCTCGACCTCGGAGAGATGGAAAACGACGAGGCCACGATCGCCGAAGGTGCGAGCAGCATGACCGCGCTTTCGTCGCGGGTTCGGGCGGCGGAACTTGAGCGCATGCTCGCGGGCCCAATCGACCACGCGAACGCCATCGTGAGCATTCACCCGGGGACAGGCGGCACCGATGCCAAGGACTGGGCGCAGATGCTGCTGCGCATGTACTTGCGCTGGTGCGAGCGTCGCGGCTTCAAGACCGAGGTCATCGACTTTCAAGAGTCCGACGAAGCGGGCATCGACGGCGCCTCGTTCACCGTTGCGGGCGCCCACGCTTACGGGTTCTTGCGAAGCGAAAATGGCGTCCATCGCCTCGTGCGCATATCTCCGTTCGACGGGAACGCGCGCCGTCAAACGTCCTTCGCCGCCGTGGAAATCACGCCGGACATCGAGGACGAAATCGACATCGTCGTCAAAGACGAGGACATCGAAATCACGACGATGCGCGCCGGCGGCAAGGGCGGCCAGAACGTCAACAAGGTCGAAACCGCCGTCCGCCTGAAGCACCATCCGTCGGGCCTGATGATCGTGTGCCGTGCGGAGCGTTCGCAGCTCCAAAACCGTCGCATGGCCATGAAGATGCTCAAGGCGAAGCTCTACGAGCTTGAGGTCCAGAAGCGCGAAGACGCCGCCGCCGCCGCGCAGGCACAGAAGAGCCAAATCGCGTGGGGCAGCCAAGTGCGTAACTACGTGCTCCAGCCGTACCGCCTCGTGAAGGACGTGCGGTCGTCCCTCGAAACCGGAAACGTCGACGCCGTGCTCGACGGCGACATCGACGCATTCATCGAAGGCTACCTCCTCGCGGCCGCGGGCGGCACGCTGCACAAAGGCGGCGCCGTGGACGGAGACGACGTATGAGCGACGCGAAGACACCGAAGACCGACGGCAAGGGCTCCTCCGAAGAAGCGATGCTTGCGGCACGTCGCGCCAAAGCCGAGGCCATTCGCGCAAGGGGCGAGCTGCCCTACGCGAACGTCGTGGCACCGACCCGCGACGCCACGATGCTCGACATCGCTCAAGCGCGCGCTCTCGCCGAAGCAGCCAAGGGCGAAGGCGGCCGTTACGACGCCGAGGCGGTCACGGCGAGCACCGCAGGTCATCGCGTTCACGTGAAGGGTCGCGTTCTCGCGCTTCGCTCCACCGGCGGATTGAGCTTCCTTCGCCTTCGCGATCGCACCGGGGACATTCAGCTGCTCCTCGATGAAGCAACGTGTGCAACCTACAGCGATCTCTCGCTCCTCGATGTGGGCGACTTCGTCCAAGCTGAAGGTTCGCTCATGGCCACGCGCCGCGGCGAGCTTTCGGTCGCAACGGAGCACTTCAGCGTCTTGACGAAGTCCGTGCGTCCGCTTCCTGAAAAGTGGCACGGGCTTCAAGACGTCGAGCTTCGCTACAGGCAGCGCTACGTCGATCTCGTGGCCAACCCCGACGTGGGCGAAGTGTTCCGGGCGCGAAGCCTCATCGTTCGTGCGGTGCGCCGCTACCTCGACAATGCGGACTTTCTCGAGGTGGAAACGCCGACGATGCATCCGCTTATCGGAGGGGCCGCAGCGCGCCCATTCGTCACGCACCACAACGCGCTCGACCTGCGTTTGTTCATGCGAATCGCGCCTGAGCTTTACTTGAAGCGCCTCGTCGTGGGCGGCTTCGAACGCGTCTACGAGATCGGTCGCTGCTACCGCAACGAGGGCATTTCGACGCGGCACAACCCCGAGTTCTCGATGCTTGAGTTCTACGAGGCCTACGCCACGTGGGAGGCGCTCATCGTGCGCACAGAGTCGCTGCTGCGCGAGGTAGACGCGTCACTGAAGGCCGCAATGCCCGAGGCCCACGCCAAGTGGTCCCTCGCCCGCCCGTTCACGTTTGCCGAGCCCTTCGCGCGCATCTCGATGCTCGGCGCCGTCACCGAAGCCTGCCGCGTCGCCAAGCTCGACCCGTGGGTCGCCGCCGCGGAAGCAGGAACCCTCGACGCCATCTTCGCCGAGGACATCGGCCCGGCCATCAAGCCGCTCGCATCGTCGAGCCCACGCGCCAAGAGCATCGACTGGGGCAACTTTCGCAAGAGCCTCACCAAGTGCGAAAACGCTGGCGAACGGCTCTTCGCTGCCTACGAGTACCTCGCCGAGCCCTTCCTCGCCGACGACTACCGCTCGACGGACAACTCGAAGTCCGTGCCTGTCTTCATCACCGAGTACCCGTTCGAAACCTCGCCGCTCGCACGCAAGAACGACACGCGCCCCGACCTCGTCGACCGCTTCGAACTGTTCGTGCACGGGCGTGAACTCTGCAACGCGTTCTCCGAGCTGAACGATCCCGCCGATCAAGCCGATCGCTTCCGAGCCCAAGTCGACAAGAAGGCCAAGGGAGCCGACGAGACGATGGACTTCGACGAAGACTACGTACGCGCCCTGGAATACGGCATGCCACCTGCGGCTGGTTTCGGTATGGGTATTGACCGACTCGTCATGATGCTCACGAGCGCCCCGTCCATTCGCGACGTGCTCTTCTTCCCGCAGCTTCGTCCCGAGGTTTCGTGACCGGAGCGACCAGCATCGGCGCGCTGCTCCTCGTGGCGAGCGGCGTGGCGGTGTTTGGCGCGGGCGTGGCGAGCTACCGGGAAAAGCGCACGGCCTCGGCGGCTTGGCGCTTCTTTGGCTCCGTTGCGGGCCTCGCTCTCGCGGCACTCGTGGTTCACCTCGAACACCTTTCGGCCACAGCTTCGCCATCCATGCCGCTCTCGCGCACGGAGCTGATTCTACGTGCGGTCGCGATCGGGCTCTTTCTGCTGCACACCCTCGCGGCGACGACGGCGGCGCTTCCTTCGCTCTTCGCCATCGCGGAACGATCGGGCTTCGTCTCGCTCATTGCCGTGCGCCACGTACGCTCGCCGCGTACTGGTTTTTTGCGGGTCATTAGCTTCCTCGCGATGTCGGGAATTGGCGTCGCCACCGCGGCGCTCGCAACGGTCATCAGCGTGATGGGCGGCTTCTCCGCCGACTTGCGCACGAAGATCATTGGCTCGAATCCGCACGTGCTCATCGACCAAGCGTCGCAAGAACCGTTTGAGCTTCCGCCAAACCTCCTCGCCGAACTTCGCACAGACCCGCGCGTCGCAGGCGCCAGCGCAACGCTTCGTTTCGAGGCCATGGCCTCGAGTCCGTCGAACCTCTCGGGCGTGGTGATTCACGGCGTGAACGCGTCGGAAATCACCTCCGTTCTCGACGTTCCGAAACTCGTCGAGGCAGGTCGCTTCGACTACCTGGATACGCCCGAAAAACTTCTCGATCTCCCCGCGACCGAGATCATCGGAGTGGGGCCCGGCGGTGAATCGCTCGTCAAAGGCTCGGGGCTCGATGGCCTCGACGGTCTCGACCCGCTCGTTCGCGAGGTGCTCAAAGCGCCGTCCGACGTACGTCCCGGGCTCGTCGTGGGCCGCGAGTTCGCGCGAACGCTTCATCTCATGGTCGGCGACGAGCTGTCGATCGTGGCACCGATGGGCGATCTCTCGCCGGTCGGAGTGATGCCGCGCACGAGGAAATTCCGCATCGCCGCCATCTTCTACAGCGGCATGTACGAGTATGACGCCACGCACGTTTACGCGCGTTTTGAAGATGTCGCCGAGCCGTTCTCGGCGATCGGAAAAGTGGGCGGCATCGAGGTTCGCCTTCACGACCCGGACGTGAGCGACGTAGTCGCCGCCGAACTCGCGACTCGCGTGGACTCCCTCGGCCTCGAAGCGCGCGATTGGCGCATGCTCAACAAGAACCTCTTCACGGCGCTGCGCCTCGAACGCGGAGCCACCTTCGTGGTGCTCTCCCTCGCGGTCGTCGTCGCAAGCTTCTGCATCCTCTGCACCCTGCTCCTGCTCGTCTCTGAGAAAACAGGCGAAATCGCAGTCCTTAAGGCCATCGGCGCCTCGGACGGCGACATCGTTCGCATCTTCCTCGGCGAGGGCCTCGTCCTTGGCGGCGTCGGCGTTCTCATCGGAAGCGCCGCATCGCTTGCCATCTGCCTTGGACTCCGATGGTTCGGCCTGCGCCTCGATCCGGAGGTGTATTACCTCGACAAGCTGCCGGTCACGGTGAACCCGCTCGAGTTCCTCGCCGTGGTCGTCGCCGCCCTTCTCATTTGCGCTGCTGCAACCTTCTGGCCTGCGCGCGCGGCCTCTCGCCTTCGTCCCGTCGACGGTTTGCGCTACGAGTGATCCGGTGACCACGCCCATCATCGCGGCCCGCGGCCTCAAGAAACGTTTCGAACAGGACGGGCGCACGCTCGACGTGCTTCGCGGCATCGACCTCACGATCGGAGCCGGCGAGCGCGTGAGCATCGTTGGACCTTCGGGCGCGGGCAAGAGCACGCTCCTGCACTGCCTTGGAACCCTGGATCTGCCGACCGAAGGGTCCTTGCAGATTGCAGGCTTTGACGTCCTCAAGCTCCCGCGCAACGAACTCGCCAAACTCCGCGGAACGCAGCTCGGCTTCGTCTTCCAATTTCACCACTTGCTCCCTGAATTCACCGCACTCGAGAACGTCATGATGCCGGGCCTCGTGCAGCGGCTTCCGCGCGTCGCGATGGAGAAGAAAGCGTCCGACCTGCTGAATCTCGTGGGCCTAGCCCCGCGAGCAACGCATCGTCCCGGTGAGCTTTCGGGCGGCGAGCAACAGCGTGTCGCGCTCGCACGGGCGATGGTCCTCGAGCCCAAAATTCTTTTCGCGGACGAACCAACGGGCAATCTCGACAGCGCCACGAGTGCGCAAGTGCAAGAGCTCTTCCTTCGCATCAGCCGCGAGCACGGAACCACACTCGTCGTCGTCACCCACGACATGGGGCTCGCGCGCGCCATGGACCGCATCATCTCCATGCGCGACGGCTCCATCGAGCACGACAGCGCCACGGCCCTCACGGAAGCAAGCACGTGAAAAAGCAGGAGTTCGAAGCAGCACTCAAAGCCCTCGTCGCGGGAGCCAAAGAAGCCAAAGAAAGCACGGGCTGCGTCGCCTGCGAGAAGTGTGCATCCTGCACGGACTGCACTTTCTGTGAGCAAAGCGAGCGACTCGTGCGCTCGCACTATTGCCGCATGAGCACCGATCTCATCGATTGCTCGCACTGCCTGCGCTGCCGCGACTGCCTGCGCGCAAGCCAATGCATCGACTCAGTGAAATGCATCGGGTCCGCGTTTCTCGTTCGCTCCGAGGGCTGTGTAGACTGCACGCATTGCTTCGGCTGCGTCGGGCTCCGTGGCAAAGAGTTCCACATCCTCAACGAGCGCTACGACAAGGCGTCGTACTTCGCCCTCACCGCACAGCTTCGCAAGGAGCTCGGCCTGCCGTGAAGGCGCTGCTCCAGCGCGTTTCTGAAGCGCGCGTGACCGTCGACGGCGAGAGCGTTGGCGACATCGGACGCGGCATCTTGCTCTACGTGGGCTGCGCCACCGGCGACACCGAAGCCATTGCAGCGGCCCTTGCGGAACGCGTGCTCACCTACCGCCTCTTTGCCGACGGCACCGGCCGCATGGGAAAAAGCCTCATGGACGTGGGCGGCGAGCTGCTCGTGGTGAGCCAATTCACGCTCGCGGCCGACGTGACCAAAGGCAGGCGTCCCGACTTCTCGACCGCGATGCCCCCAGGCGATGCGCGAAGGCTCGTCGACTTTTTTTGTGCACTCTGCATGGACCGCGTTCGTGTCGCCACCGGCCGTTTCGGCGCCGACATGCAGGTGCAATCGGTGAACGACGGCCCCGTCACGTTCTTGCTCGAAGAGCCGAAGCGGTCGCCCACGTAGCGTCGTGTCAGAGCGCGGATACTTTGTAGCCGGTGCCGCGAAGTGTCTCGAGCGGCAGCGCATTTCCTAGTTTTGCGCGCAGTCGCCTCACGTGAATGTCGACGGTGCGCGGGCCGCCTTCGTAGTCGCGCCCCCATACGCGCGAGAGCAAGGTCTCGCGGCTGCAGACCCGTCCGCGGTTGGCTGCGAGGTAGGAGAGGAGCGCAAACTCTTTGGCCGTGAGGATGATCTTTCGACCGTCGATGGTGACGTCGTGCGCGGCCTTGTCGATGACGAGCGAGCCGAGCTTCGTGCGCTCTTCGGTTGCAAATTCGCTCATGCGCCACTCAAGGGCACGGATGCGCGCGTAGAGTTCTGCGGGCACGTACGGGCACAGAACGAAGTCGTCAAAGCCGATCGACGGATCAAGCTGCGCCACTTGCCTCTCGGAGATCGCGATCACCGCAGGCACGCCCTCAAGTCGGGGATCGCGACGCGCCGCACGCAAGGCCACCTGCGCGAGGTCGGGACGATCGCCCGCTTCGACAAGGACCGCACGCACGGGCACACCTTCACGATCGTCGAGAACTTCCGAAGGCGAAGACCAGAGGCCGAGCGTGGCGACCTCGGCGCCAAGATCGCCGAGCACTTGCGACGCGCCGCCATCGCGCTCGATTTCAGACTCGTGACCGATGACGAGCACGTACGACGACGCAGGGCGACCGCGTCCGAGTGAACGAGGCATTCCGGGGCGAGGCTTCGGGTTTCCAATGGGCACGCGTCAACTCACCTTTGTGCCGCCTACGGTCATCGACGACACTTTCAGGGTTGGGCAGCCCACGCCGACAGGAACGCTTTGGCCGTCTTTTCCGCACGTCCAGACGCCATCGGAGATGACGACGTCGTTTCCGAGCATGACGACCTTCCGCATGACGTCCGGGCCATTTCCGATGAGGTTGACCCCCTTCAGTGGCGCGCCGATCTTGCCGTCTTCGACCAAGTAGCTCTCGGTGAGAGAGAATACGAAGTCACCGTTGGCAATGTCGACCTGCCCGCCGCCGAAGCGCTTGGCGTAGATGCCGCGCTTCATGGTCCGAACGATCTCTTCGGGATCGTGCGGGCCAGCGGTGAGAATGGTGTTCGTCATGCGAGGCATGGGCACAGAGGCAAAGCTTTCACGCCGCCCGTTTCCTGTGGGTTTCACGCCGAAGAATTGCGCGCTTCGTCGGTCGTGCAAGTAGCCGACGAGACGCCCTTTTTCGATGAGGAGCGCGGAGCCCGTTTCGTTGCCTTCGTCGTCGATGTTGAGCGACCCGCGGCCGAGCGCGATGGTCGCGTCGTCGACCACGGTGCAGAGTTCGCTCGCAACAGGCTCGCCGATCTTGTTCGAGTAGTGGCTCGTGCCCTTGCGGTTGAAGTCGGCTTCGAGGCCGTGCCCGACCGCTTCGTGCAAAAGAATGCCCGCGTCTCCCGCGGCGAGAACCACCTCGAGCTGACCGGCCGGAGCCTCTTGCGCCTCGAACATGATTGACGCTTGCTGCACCGCCTCGCGTGCGTGCCACTCAGGCGATTTCCCGTTGAAATAGCCGAGGCCCGTGCGACCGCCTCCGCCCGACGAGCCCTCTTGTCGCTTGCCGTTCGACTCAAGAACGGCACGGACTCCGAAGCGCATCATCGGCTGGCTGTCGCGCGCCATGCGACCGTCCGCCGAGTAAACGAGAATTTCGCGCACCTCTTCTGCGAGCGATGCTTCGACACGTTTCACACGCGGGTCCGCCTCGTGCGCCGCCTTCGCTGCTCGCTCGAGGAGCGCACGTTTCTCAGGCCCCGGCGCGTCGAGCGACACAAGCGGAAGCTCGTAGCGCGCAGCGATATTGGGGACCTCGAACGCCTTGGGTTCCACGTGCGGCGTGCTCTCGGCGATGCGAGCCGCGGTGAAACACGCCTTCTCCATCGCCTCCACGTCGAAGCGCTCCACGAAGGCAAAGCCCGTCCCCTCACCTTTGCGAACGCGCACGCCAAGGCCCATGGAGACCGAACGGCTCGCGCTCTTCAAGATACCGTCGTCGAAGACGTAACCGCCCGACGCCCGATATTCGAAAAACAGATCCGCGTCGTCGCCGCCGCACGACAAGGCTTTTTCCAGCAACTTGCGCGCGAGCTCGGCGTCGATGGGGCTTGCGCCACCCGGGTCGAAAGGCGCGAGGTAGAGCGTTGATTGGCTTGCCATGGCGCGATGCTAACGCGGAAGGCCGAGCGGCGCAGGAGCCCGCAGCGGCGAGCGCTTGCATTTCGCACGGGTGGACAGGTTGCGTTCACCGACCTTCGAGGATCGAAACGTAAGCTCAACCGTCCACGCGGAAGTGGCAGGTGCTCCGCGATCCGTCGAGCGATCCCGCGCGGTTCGGGACGAAGCTCCGGGTCACCCTTCCGCTATGCCGCTGGCAAAGACGAGACGAATCCGGTTACACTCGTCGTTCGTTCACCCCGGAGTCGTCCGTGCCCGTCGACCGCGAGAAGGTCCAACAAGCGGCCCAAAAATTCATTGAGAAGCGCCGCTACGACAAAGCGATCGCGGAGTACCGCCGTATTGTCGCGGAGGATCCTTCCGATGCACGCACGTGGCTCAAGATCGGCGATCTTCAGGCCCGCGACGGCGCGTTCGCGGACGCGGTCGCCACGTACGACCGTGTCGGACGCCACTACGCGCAACAGGGCTTCGCGCTCAAAGCGATTGCAGTCTACAAGCAGATCCGCGAAATCATCGTTCGGCGCGTACCGGAGCTCGAGTCGCAGTATGAGCATGTGCTCCCGCAACTCGCGGAACTCTACACGCAGACCGACCACCTCGCCGACGCGCGAGCGGCTCTCGAAGAGTTCGCGGTCATCTACCTCATGCGCCTTGAGCGCCACGCGCAAGCCGCCGACATTTTGCGGAAGGCGCTGAACCTCGGCGGGCAGACGTGGGGCGTTCACCTGAACCTCGCCGAGTGCCTTTCGCGTGCGGGCAACGTCGCCGAGGCCGTCGATCATTTTGCAGAGGCCGCGCGTCTCCTCGCGGAACGTGGACAGCGCGACGACGCGTTGCGCGTGCTCGACCGCCTGCTTCACCATCGCCGTGATCCGGAATACGCACGCTTTGCAGCCGAGCTTTTGCTCCAAGGTGGCACGGCCGCGGAAGCCAAGCGTGCGCTGCATCGCCTGCAAGTTGCCTACGAATCAAACCAGAAAGAGATTCGCACCCTCGAGCTTCTGGCGCGTTGTTTCGAGCTCATGGGCGACGTGAAGAAGGCCATCCAGGTTTACTCGGAGCTCGTGCGCATTGCCCGCGAGCAGAACGCGTCCGTGGTCCTGCGCCACGCGGCCGACCGCCTCTCGCTCATTGCCCCCGACGACCCGCTCGCTCACGAGGTTGTTCAGTCGCTCTCGGCGCCCAACAAGTCGTCGTCAGCGCAAGGCGGACCGCCTGTGCGTCGAACCTCGGGCCTGCACGCCATCGCGCCCGTGGCCCCTTCGGCTCCGGCGGCTGTCGTTGACGATGAAATCGATCTGCTCGACGAAGAGGTCGAGGCCGCGGAAGAACCGATTGACCTCGTTCGCCCGCGCTCCCTCGCTCCGGCTCCCGCGCCTGCCGCAACGCTCGGCGGACTTCCCGAGGCGGTCGGACAAGCCATCTCGCAAGCCGAGTCCCTGCGCGAGCGAGGCCAACTTCGCGCCGCCATCGCCATTCTTCATCGCGCATGGCAGCTCGCACCGCGAAGCCTCGACGTGATGGAAATGCTCCGCGACGTGGAGCAGTCCGCTGGAAATATTCAGGGTGCCCTCGCTGTGCTCATCGCGATGGCTCGGCGTCAAGCAGAGCTCGGTGACATCGACGCGGCCGCCTACTCGCTCCAAGAGGTGCTCGGTCTCGACCGGCATCATCCGGAAGCCCTCGCGCTGCTTGCGCAACTCGGGTTCGAGCCCATCGACGAGGCGCCATCGCAAGAGGTTCCCGATCACGACTTCGACGTGGAAGTCGAACGCGCCACCGAGGCTCGCATCGTTTCGTCGCCGTTTGTCGCGCTCCCCGATGAGCCTCGCGAAGAGATCGTGGAGCGCTCGGAATCGCGTCGCCAAAGTCTTCGCCCGGCTCCCACGGCCAACGTGGACGCGACCCTCGACGACGCAGATGTGTACCTGTCGCTCGGCCTCATCTCGGACGCGCGGAGCCTTGTTGAGGACATGCTCGTGCGCGCCCCGCACCACCCGCGCCTCCTCGACAAGCTCGACGAGATTGCGCAGCGTGAGCTTTCGATGTCGCCCGCGTTCGGGTCGCCCTCCGCGCCTTCGCTCGACGAACTTGCCGCTGAAAGCCCCGTCGAACGTCACTCCGCGGACCTACTTCAAGCCGCGCCGGCACTTGAGTCCGTGGTCGACGTTGACGCGGTCTTCGAGCGTTTTCGCGAGAGTTTCGCGGAGCTGCATTCGCGCGACGACGCCATCGCTCAGATTGAAGCGGCGCGAGCGTACCGCGCGATGGGCCTTCTCGACGACGCGGCCGAGGCCCTCACCGAGTCGCTCGCGAACGACGACGTGCGCTGGATGGCGCTCGAAGAACTTGCACGCATCGACGTGGAGCGACTTCGATTGCCGCAAGCCCTCGACGCCGCAGAAAAAGCCACGCTTCTCGCTCCAAACGACCCTATGCGGTGTCCCGCCCGCTACCTCGCCGCCGACATCGCCGAGCGCCTTGGCGAAACGGCCCTCGCCGTAAAGTACTTCGAATGGCTCGCTGCCCGTTCTTTCGACGACTCCGCAACCCGCGTGGCACGCATTCGCGGAAAATTTATTTCTCTCTGACGAACCGCCCTGCAAGGACGACATGAGTTACCGGATGCCCCCCGCCGAACAGGTGCTGATCGCGGCGGCCTTTGAAGGCGAACTGGCGCCACTCCGCGATCGCATTCAGAAGCGCGGGGGTTCGCCCATTCGCCTCGAGACCATCGGCATTGGCCTCGTCGAAGCGAGTCTCGGCATGGCTGCGGCCATCGCCAAACACAAGCCCCAGTTGGTGTTGCTGATCGGCACTGCGGGTTCTTACCCCGACCGCGGGCTTCGCATTGGCGACGTGGTCGAAGCCGCCGAGGCACGCATCGCATGCCCGGCGCACGCGGAGGGTAGGAGCGCGCTGCCAACGCTGATGAAGTCGCGCATGGTGCTTCCGGACCTGCGCATGGCCACCGTACGGCCACGCCGCGTCATCGCCGGCAACACCCTGGCCATCACCACCGACGACGCCCTCGCGTGGGCCATTCGCGACTTTCTCCGCGCCGACATCGAACACCTTGAGGTCTTCGCCGCCGCCCGAGCCTGTGAGCTCGCTCGCTTGGATTTCGCCTGCATTCTCGGCATCGCCAACGCGGTCGGTGACGCGGGTCGACGCCAATGGCATGAGCACCACGAAGAAGCCTCGCGCGCCGTCGTGAACGTCGTCGCTCCTTGGTTTGGGGTCTGACGAACGTCCGATCGGCATCCCGAACGCATACGATCGACATCCGACGTATTTCGTGAATTCGCGTGGTGCGGGGCCCTCGGGTCGAAGCGACCAAGGTCTGCTCCGCCACGAAGCACGAAGAGCGCTGCGTGCCCCTGCATTCCAAGCTAGACGAGTTCCCATGCGATCTGTTTTCTCCCTGTTCGCGTTCGCCGCCGCATCGACCTTGGCCGCCTGCTCAGGCTCGTCTCCGTCCGGCCTCAAGGGGCCCGAAACGAGCTCGGACTCCGGCACCGGCGGCGGCGTTGGTGGCGGCGGCGGAGACACCGTGATCGTGCCGACAGACCCGGGCTCAGGCGATGCGGGCGTGGCGTCCAATTGCTCGGACGCGGCAAAGCTCGTGTACCTCGTGTCCGAAGAAAACGTGCTCGTCTCCTTCGATCCGTCGAAGCCGGGGCGAAGCGCGTACCAATCGATCGGCACGCTCGATTGCGCGAGTTCGAGTGCGCCGCAAACCATGGGCGTCGATCGCTCGGGCACCGCTTGGGTGTTCTTCTCCGACGGTCACCTCTTCAAGGTCAACGTCACGAACGCGCATTGCACGTCGACGAGCTACACGTACCCCGGCGCATCGACGGGCTTCATGCTCGGTTCCGGATTCACGGCCCTCGGCGGAAACGTCGCGAATGAGGCCCTCTTTCTCCTTCGCGACGGCGAAGGACTTCAACAGTTCAACACCGCGACGCTCACAAAAACGTCTACGGGCGGCCTGCGCGCCACAAGCGGCGAACTCACCGGCGGCCCCGACGGGAAGCTCTTTGTTTTCGATCCGTCGTCCTCGGGCCGCATCGCCGAAATCAACACGTCGACGTGGGCGCTGAACACCGTCAAGACGTTCTCGAACTCCACCTTCCAAGGCGTGAGCGCCTTCGCGTTCGCGCGCTACGCCGGCTCGTTCTACATGTTCACCGCGGGCACAGACTCTTCGGGGCTCTTCCCAACAACCACGAAGACCACCGTGTTCGATCCAGTCGCGGGCACGACGAGCATCCGCGACGCGGACATCGGCATCACGGTCGTCGGCGCGGGCCAGTCCGTCTGCGTTCCACCGCCACCGATTCGCTGAGCGCCCCATGGTCGATTGGCTTGCCCTCGTCCCCGAGGACGTTCGCGGCGTCGCGACGCGCCTCGCTGAGGGCGGGTTTCGCAGCTGGATCGTCGGCGGCTGCGTGCGCGACGTGCTCCTTGGGCGCCCCGTCGGCGATTGGGACCTCGCGACCAGCGCTCTCCCCGACGACGTTCTAAAGCTCTTTCGCAAGGCGATTCCCACGGGAATCGAGCACGGGACCATCACCGTCGTGACGCGCGATCGCCATGTCGAGGTGACGACGCTCCGTGGCGAGAGCACGTACACCGACGGCCGTCACCCGGACGCGGTGAACTTCGTCGATGACATCGTGGCCGACCTGGCGCGCCGGGACTTCACCATCAACGCCATCGCGGTCGACATGGCGAGCGGCCTCCTCGTGGACCCCTTCGAGGGACAACGCGACATCGCTGTTCGAACGCTGCGTGCGGTGGGACGCGCCGACGAGCGATTCGCGGAAGACGGCCTTCGATGCCTGCGTGCTGCACGTTTCGTCGCAACGCTCGAATGCACGCTCGACCCCGCGACGGAGAGCGGCATCCACGGGGCCATGGGCACGTACGCGAAAGTCTCCGCGGAGCGCGTGCGCGACGAGTGGGTGAAGACGATGAAGGCGCGAGCCCCCTCGCGTGCGTTCGAAATCATGCGCACGAGCGGCATGTTGAACGTCACGTGCGCGGAGCTGCTCCCAAGCTTTGGCTGTGCACAAAATAGACATCACGCGTACGACGTATGGGGCCATGCGATGGCGTGCATGGACGCCGCGCCCAAAGACGTGATGCTCCGCGTCGCCGCGCTGCTCCATGACGTCGGCAAGCCACGAAGTCGCGCGTTTTCCGATAAAACGAACGATTACACGTTCTACGATCACGAGCGAATTGGCGCGGAAATCGCCGACCCAATCTTGCGACGTCTTCGCTTTTCGAACGACGATCGCACGCGCATCGTCAGCCTCGTGCGCCACCACCTCGTCTGCTGGGACCCGTCGTGGTCCGACGCCGCGGTGCGCCGGTGGATCAAGCGCGTTGGACCGGAGCGTCTCGAAGATTTGTATGCACTCTGCACGGCCGATGCAGACGGAAAAGGGTTCGACCCACGCCCGGAGCACGAGCGCATCGAAGGCCTGCGCGCCCACGTGGCAAAGGTCATGGCGGAGTCCCACGCGTTCAGCACGAAAGACCTCGCCATCGACGGCAGCGCCTTGATGGACACCTTCAAGCGAGGGCCCGGCCCGTGGCTTGGCAAAGTGCTGGAGGCGCTCCTTGAAACGGTCCTCGACGACCCTTCGCGAAACGAATCGTCGCGGCTCCTCGACGACGCACGCGCAATTGTAGCCGCGCTGCCTCCGCACGAAGAGCGCCCGCGCAGACCCGGCAAAGATACATCGCACGAACGTTAGTGCTTCTGAACGTGTCCCTCGCTGCGGTTCGGCGCGCGGTCGGCTATCGTCGCGTCCATGAAGCTCGTGCGCGATGAAGGCCTTCGATTCGATCGAAAGAGCGATGGGCCTCCGCTCTATTGGTCGTGGACGAGCCCAGAAAAACCCACCGCGGCCCTTTTGGTGCTCCCCGGTTACGGCGATCACGCGTGGCGCTACCGCCATGTGGTTCCGCGCTGGGCCGAAGCCGGCGTCGCCACACTCGTCGTCGACTTTCGCGGCCATGGTCGTTCGGGCGGCATTCGAGGGTTTGGTCGTGCGGTCGGCGAATTCATGAGTGATGCACGCATCGGTCGCGAAATGCTCCGCTGCTTGGCGCCCAACGTTCCTCACTTCGTTTTCGGGCATAGCCACGGAGGCCTTGTCGCTACGCATGTGGCGCTCGAAGACCAGAACCCGTGGGCCGGTCTCGTGCTCTCCGCCCCGTATTTCGATCTGCGTTTTCCCGTCCCCACCGTCAAACGCCTCGCCGGTGAACTCGCCGCGCGCATCGCTCCGACGTTTGGAATTCCGAGCGGCATGATGGGCATCGACGTGGTGCGCTGTCCGCAACGCGCAGCTGAATACGACGCCGATCCGCTCGGCTTCGAGGTCGTGCGCACCGGCTGGTTCATCGCGGCACGTCGTGCACAAGCGCGCGCACGAAGGCATGCCTCGTCGCTCTCATTGCCCATCTACTGCGTCTTCGGAACCGACGATCGCATCGCGCGCATCGAGGCCGCGAAGTCCATCGTCGACGCCGCAAAGAGCCGCGACAAGACCTTTGATGTCCGTGTAGACTACAGGCATGTGCCGCTCGCCGACCTGAACTGGGAGCCCGTCGCCGACACCATCTCGCAGTGGATCGCCGCCCGCGCTCCGAGCCGAGCCAGGGACTGAGCGTTGCCTCGGCGAACGTTGAGCGGTCGTCGCAAGGCGCGGAGTCCCGCATGGGCACTCGGGCGCCGCATGTTCGCGGCATGGTTCGTGGCGTTGCTGCTCGTTGTTCGCAGTGCTCTCGCGGACCCTGAGCAAACGGATCGAGGCGTCCCCGTTTATGATTTTTCCGGAATCGAGAGCGCGGTCGGGTTTCCGCGCGAAGGTCCGTGGGCACTCTACCGCGACAAGCTCGTCGACGAAGCGCCCGCGGGCATTGCCGTGGATCGCATGCCGGGTCAGGTGCGCTGGAACATGTACGAGCTCGCCGACGGCACACGTTTGCCCGCTCTCGGTTGCCACACGTACCACGCGCGGGTCAGGCTTCCGTCCGCGTGGCTCGACGCTCGGACGTCTCTCGCCGTTTCGTTTCCGTATCAGTTTCACGCATCGCGGATCGTGGTCCGCAACTTGGGTCCGACCGGCGGCCGTTTCGAGGCCACGAGCGGCACGCCCGGCTGCAGCGCCGAGGATGAGCTTCCCCTCCATCGCCCGGTGCGCCGAACCTTCATCGCGGACGGCGACATCGAGGTCTTCATCCAGGTGAGTAACTTCCACGCGATGCGCGGAGGCCTCGTGCGCGCACCGCTTATCGGCCTCGCGCAAGCCGTTGAGACGGACCGCTCGAACCAGGAGCGCGCGGACTTCTTCATCCTCGGAGTCCTCGGCGTCACGGCGATTTACCACCTGGCGCAGTGGCTGCTTCGACGCGCGCAAACGCAGACGCTTTACTTCGCGCTTCTCTGCTTCGACATGGCCATGCGCACCGTGGTCTTCGGCAATTACCTCGAGGCCATGGAGCCGCCTCTTATCGGCTTCGCCCTCTCGCAGCGTCTCGTTTACCTCACCATCGACGGCGCCGTTTTTTTCACCATCGCGTTCCTCAACGCGTCGCTCCCGAAGACGCTTCCCTCGTGGATGGTGTCCGCGTTCGGCGTCGCGTGCGGAGTCGTTTCGACCCTCGTCCTCGTGCTCGACGTGACCACCTTCGGTCCGCTGATCTTCGTCTCCCAAGCGCTCGTCGCCATCGGCTCGGTCATTCTCATCGGAAGCTGCGGTGGCACAGCTTTTCGCGATCGCAGCGTTCACGCGCTCCTCATGCTCGCGAGCTTCCTCGTGCTCGCGGCCACGGCGGTGTGGGACCTCGTGATGGACCACTTTCGCCTCGGGCAATTCTTCATCGCGCCTTACGGGACGATGGGCTTCGTCCTCATTCAAGCCTTCGCGATTGCGCTCCAGAATGCGCGCGCGCGTGCGGAGGGCGACCGACTCAGCATCAGCCTCGCGTCGCGCAGCGAACGGCTCCTGCAAATCGACGCGCTCAAGAACGAGTTTCTCGCAACGACCTCGCACGAGCTTCGCACGCCGCTCAACGGGATCATCGGCCTCAGCGAAACGCTGCTTCAACGCTCGTCGGTGCGAGGAGACCGCGAGGTGACGAACCATCTGCTCGCCATCGCCGACGCAGGTCGTCGCCTCACAGGACTCATCGACGACATTCTCGATTACTCGAAGCTCCGCACGAGAAAGCTCGCCCTCGACGTCAAGCCCGTGGACCTTCGCCGCGTCGCCGACCAGGTGATGCTTCTGAGCCGATCGCTCCCCGGAACGCGATCGATCGATCTCCGCGAGTCGGTGCCTCACGATCTCCCCGCGGTTTCGGGGGACGAAAACAGGTTGCGCCAGGTGCTGCAAAACCTCGTGGGAAACGCCATCAAGTTCACCGAACGCGGCTTCGTCGAGGTCACGGCGAGCGTTGCCGGCGGCTTCGTCGAGGTGCGCGTCCGAGACAGCGGCATCGGCATCCCCGCCGACAAGTTCGCCACGATCTTCGAAACGTTCGAGCAGCTCGACTCCGGGCCCACGCGCACGGCTCAAGGCACGGGGCTCGGTCTCGCGATCACGCGCCAACTCGTGGAACTCCACGGCGGAGCCATCAACGTTCATTCGGCGGTCGGCCTCGGATCAACCTTCGTGTTCACCGTGCCCGTGGCGAAGGGCGCGGCCTCGCTCCTGCCGTACCCCGGGGCGAGCGTTGCATCCGATCCGCCGGCTGTGCCGCTCGACGTCGTCGCGGACCACGCCGAACAAAGCGCCGCGCCGCGCGACCAAGCACGATGGAATATCCTCGCGGTCGATGACGATGCGGCGAACTTGCTCGTGCTCCGGGCTCAGCTCGATGCGCGCGAGTTCAACGTGACGGCCGTTCGCGACCCGCGCGAAGCCGTACGAGTCTTTCGCGAGCAGGGCCCCTTCGATGCGGTGCTCCTCGACGTCATGATGCCGAAAGTTTCTGGACTCGAAGTTGCGCGCGAACTCCGTCGCATCACGCCGCTCGCTCGCTGCCCGATCATCTTCTTGTCGGCACGCACGGCGCTCGATGACTTTGCCGCCGCGTTTGGAGCCGGCGGAAGCGACTTTCTCACCAAGCCCGTGGTGCGCATCGAACTGCTCACGCGCCTTCGTCACCACCTCAACGTGACCGCTGCGTTTCGCGAAAGCGAGCGGCCCCTTGATGAACGCGTGGTCGCCTTCTTGAACGAATCGGAAGCGTCGTGCGTCGTGCGTGCCATGCGATTGCCAGACCGCGAGCTACGCGCAGCGCGGATAACCGAGATCGTCGCGGCGGTCGCGCAAGCGGGAGGCGTCGCCGTTCGCGTCAGCGACAATGTCATCGTCGCCCTCGCGCACGAGCTCGACACGGAGATCGTCGATGCAACGAAGAGGTCCATTGAAGGCATCCTCGGGGCCACCGCACGCATCGTCGTCACCATCGGACCGCTTCGCCTTGCTCAAGGAATCGACCCAACGAATCCGGGGCTGCGAATGACGGGAGACGCTCTCGACGAAGCTATCCGTGCACTCCACACGGATTCGTAGTCGCGCGGTCACCATGGTGGCTCACAGCGGAGAGCGTTCCATCAGCCCGTACTTGTGAAGCTTCTCGATGAGTGCGGGCCGCGAGATACCGAGTCGCCGGGCGGTCTCGCTCTGGTTGCGGCCACACTGCTGGTAGGCGTCCGCGATGATGCTGCTCTCGACGGCCTCGATGCGCGCACGCAGCGGAAGACTCGGCCCGGGGTCAGCGGAGGGGGCCGGAGCGGAAACCGGGCGACGCGAAGGTGAGGCAAGCGAACGCCACGACGCGAGCGTGATGCGGTCGTCGGGCGCGAGGGCCAAAAGGCGCGCGATGGTGTTCTCGAGTTCACGCACATTCCCAGGCCAATCGCTGGACGTGAGCGCTTCGAGGAGCGCGGGCTCGACCTCGACGGGGCCCATGCTGTAGCGGTCGCCGTAGGCGCGCACGAAGGCGTCGACGAGCGGGGCAATGTCTTCGCGACGCTCGCGCAACGGGGGCACCCGCAACGGCACCACGTGAAGGCGGTAGTAGAGGTCCTCGCGGAACCGGCCCGCGGCGACATCGGCTTCGAGGTTGCGGTTGGTCGCGGCCACGAGGCGCACGTCGACCGTCAAGGGTCGCCCTCCGACGGGCTGGATTTCCCCTGACTGAAGCGCTCTCAACACCTTCGCTTGGATGGCCAAAGGAAGGTCGCCAATCTCATCGATGAAGAGCGTCCCTCGATGGGCTTCCTGAAAGTACCCAGGGCGATTCGCGGTTGCGCCGGTGAAGCTTCCCTTCACGTGCCCGAAGAGCTCCGACTCGGCGAGCTCACTCGGAACCGCTGCGGCATTGAAGCGCACGAGCGCCTTGTCCGCGCGTTTCGAATGGGCGTGCACCGTCGTCGCCACAACGTCTTTTCCCGAGCCACTCTCGCCGGTGAGCAGGACCGTCACGTCCTTCGGGGCCACGCGCGCCACCATGTCGAGGAGTCTCCGCATGGCCGCACTCTCGGCGACGACGGTGCGACTCAGGCTCTTCTCCGCGCGCAAACGTGCATTCTGCAAGCGCAGCTCACGCATCTCGACGCCGCGCTGTACGCAGAGAACCAATTCGTCTGGGTCGAAAGGCTTCGGCAAGTAATCGTAGGCGCCGGCCTTGATCGCCGCCACGGCCACGCGCTCGGAACCATGGGCCGTGAGCATCAGAACGGGCACGCTCGGATCGAGAGCACGAAGCTCCTTCAACACCTGCATGCCGTCGATGTCCGGCATCGCGAGATCCGTGAGCACCACGTCCGCGCCATTCGCCTCGAACGCCGCCAGACCCGAGCGCCCGGTGGTCGCGAGGTCCACGGAGAAGCCCGCATCCGACAGCACCGCATCGAGGGTGAAGCGGAGCGACGAGTCGTCATCGATTACGAGCACGCGGGGCATGGGCTTGTGCCTACCAGCTCGACTGGCACGCGTGCGTCCGCGCGCCGCTCGAAGTGATCATCCACGCGGTTGAGTCGACGGACGCGGCAGCAAAAGATTCTTTGGTCCTTCGCAACGCGTGGGCAGGCGCATGGTGACGACGGTGCCTGCCCCGAGCTTGCTCGCGTGGGTCAAGGTTCCGCCGTGTTGCTCGACGATGCCGCGCGCCACCGCGACGCCGAGTCCCGAGCCGCCATCACGCGTTGTAAAATAAGGCTTCTTGATGCGATCGAGTACGTCCGGCCCCATGCCCGCGCCGCGATCGATCACGCGAAACACGAGCCAATCGTCGGACTCCGCCGCAACCTCGAGAGTCACCGCGCCTCCAACTGGCGAGGCCTCGAGCGCGTTCAAACAGAGATTCAAAAGTGCCTGACGAAGTTTGCGACCGTCGCCATGCATCGTGAGAGCGACGGCCCCCGCTACCTCGATGATAACGCCACGCTCCGCGGCACGCGTCTCGAGCAGAAGCATCAGTTCGCGCGCCAAGTCGTAAGGTTTGAGCGTCGCCATGCGCAGGTCATCGAGCCCTCGCGAGAACGACAGAAATCCGTCCACGATCGACGCCAGCCGGTCGGACTCCTGCGCGACGATGGCCAGACGCTCGGCGGTTTTGCTGTCCGTGGCGCTCTTCTCAAGGTGCCGCGAAAGCCCTTTGATGGCGGCGAGCGGGTTCTTCACTTCGTGCGCCAAGCGCGCCGCGATGCCTTCGAGTGATCGGTTGCGCGCCTCGGCTTCTTCGAAGAGTTCGTGACGCCGCACGGAGAGTTCATCGACGACCGCTTCGAACGCGCGATGGACGCCGCGGGCCATGAGGAACTGCTTCGTGACGACGAAGGCGACGGTGACGATCGCCAAGATCGCGTAGTCGAGCGAAGCGCGTCCGCCCGACGCGTGATGCAGCGGTTCGAGGGCGGCGTTTGCTCCGCCTAGCGCGGGGGCCACCACCATGAACGCGAGGAGCAGCGCCTCAACGATGTGCGCGCGAACGCCAAGCTTTCGAGCGCCGGTAGCCGCGTCGATGGTGGCGTGAAGTGGAACGATCGTGAGCACGAGCGGACTGGCGAGTCCCCCGGTGGTCGCTAGGACCGCGCACGCGCACGCGATCGCCGCCCACAACGCAAACGCGTCGACACCGGTATGGCCCTGTCGCGTCGACCGCCACGAAGCCAGCACCGAAACGAGTACGAAGGTCGCCTGCATGAGCACGAGCGCCGGGGACTCGCCGCGCACCGCGAGGTAGCTCGTCGCCATTCCAAAGAACGACCCCACCCACGCGAGGCGACTTCGCGCGCCGGACTCCACGAACGCGTCGATCGATCGACCGTGAGCTGGGTTTTCCTGGGGAGAAAGCTCCGTTTCCGCCATCGACTCGACTCTACACCGGCCCGGAGACGAACGCACGAGGCGGCCCGCTCGCGGCTCCACAACGACAAAGCGCGCATGCCATTACGGCACACGCGCTACATACCTTGCACCTACGTCGCACTTACGTCAACGAGACTTGGTATGTCGTTTTATTGATCACCCACGACGGCGGCGCGCGGCGATGAAGCCGAGCCCGGCGACGATGGCGAACGGGGCAAACGATGCACTCTCGAGAGGCGCGCTCGGCGACAACGAGCAGCCATTCGTGGTCGTGGTCGTGGTGACGGCGCCTGGGTCCACCGGAGCCGCCGTACCTGCGAAGCAGAAGCCACCCTGGCAGCTGAATCCGTCCGGACACACGTTTGCGTCATCGCACGATTGCGTGCAGACGAACGGCGCGTCGGCGGCGGGAGCAAGGCAGTTTTTCGTCGTGCACTCGGCGTCGTTGGCGCAGGCCTCGCCAAGGGCCTTCGTGACGACCACAGGAGGCGTCGTGCCGCCATCGGTCGTGGTCGTGCCGCGCTGCGGATTTGCAGCCCACTCGGGCATCGTGTAACCGCCGCGCGCCTGCCCGTACGTGACCGCTTGGAGGATCAGATCGGCCCACGCATCGGTGCGCGTGTAGACGGAGCCGACGCACTGGTTTCCGTTCGCGCCGCCTCGTGAAAGCACGCCGAGCGAGAGGTGTTTGCCCGCGGTGAAGCTCGTCTGCTCGTAAGCGCTCGAGCCCGAATCGCCTTCGCACGTCCCGTCGCCGCCGATCATCTCTTGGTCCGAAAGGACGCCCGAGGTACCCGCGATTTTATTGCAGTCGAGGTACGACTTCGTGTCGCCCGGCACGCATCCGAGGGGAATGTTCTGAAGAATGCGGCGCGTGCCGCTCGTGTCCGGGTTGCCCGTCGCGTTGTCGAGGCCGTAACCAATCGCGGTGTAGGCGCGACCGAACTGGGCCGCGTGCGCAATGAAGCGCGACTTGTTGAGGTTCGGTTCGACGATCGGCACGTTGTCGATGTTCTGCCCGAGCACGACGATCGCGATGTCGTTGCCGCAAAGCAGCGTGTCGGTCGGCATGAAGATTTTGACGCTGCGAACGTAGTTGCGACCCGCGCCCGACATGGTCGCAGCGGTCGTCGCGTAGATGCCGTCTTCACCGGCCGAAAGGCCGCCGAAACGCGCCGACGTGCAGTCAATTTGCTGGGGCGAGTCCGCGACGCAATGACGCGCCGTGAGCACCACGTTTGGGGCGATCAGTGCGCCGGAACAGATGCCCTGAAAGCCAATCGAAAGCCCGAGCGCAAATGGGTATTCGCTCGTGTTCGCACCGCCCTGGATCGCTTGCGACGACGACGCGAGGCCCTCGGCATTTGGCGCAGGTGCTGAGCACCCGGTGGCGAGGAGGGCAAATGGAAGGGCGATCGTGACGAAGGTCGTGCGCATAGGGTCTCCGAAGTTCGCGGAACCGTGCGCGGGACCCGGACACGACGCAAGGGAAAGGACGCCCGCACCGGGAACGTCACAGCGCTCTTGTAGTTTTCCCCAAGAGCGCCACCGTCTCGCCGGGAAACGTCGCTCCGCAGAACCTTCGCCTTTTTTCGAAAGCGCACGCGAGACGCGGCTCAGGTACCGCCGCCGACGCCGCGTTTTCTCAAGTGCCTATCGCGATCGCGGAAACTCGCCGCGACGCTCTCGCGGCACCGTCGTCGCGCGAGGAGCCTCTTCCACCGCACGACGCAGCGCATCGACTTTCGCCATGGACTCGCCGCGGGCAAGGGCCTCAATCGCCAAGAGCTCCACGGCTCCCTCTGTCGCGTCCGAGCGCACGAGGCGCGGCGGAAGTCGTGCGCCGCCAAGCTTGGCCTTCACGTGCAGAAGGCGCCCGATGGCCTCGGTCACGCGCCGCGGAATGGCAACGCGGTCGACCACCGATGACACGAAGTCACCCACGGCGCGCACGCGATCTCGGTCGTGCCCGCTGGCCTCCCAGATGGCGTCTTCGAGAAGCACGGCGCAGAGAAATTCGTCTGAGTAATGCATCCCGCGCGCCTTGATCATCGCGTCGAGTGCCCCGAGCTTTCGCCACACGAGCGTTGCGCGCGAGCGAGGCGTCTCCTGGCCGTCGTCGAGGAGAGCGGCGAGGTCTGGCAGCAAGACCGCGAGGAGCCCCGCGTCCCACGCGAGCCAAAACGCTCGTTGCGACGTGCCTCCACGAAGCAGGCGCATCGTGTCTTCGAAGAGTCGCGGCCGCGCGGCCTTCAGCAGGTCTTCGCGCGTAGCCACGAGCGCGTCCCAAACTTCCGGCGCAATGCCGAGGTCGAGCTTTGCGGCGAAACGCACGGCCCGAAGCATGCGCACCGGGTCTTCGCGAAAACGCACGAACGGATCGCCAATGGTCCGAATCGTTCGTGCGCGAACGTCGTCGAAGCCCGAGGCCCAATCGAGAATCTCGTGGCGCTCAAGGTCGTAGAAAAGCGCGTTGATCGTGAAGTCGCGCCGAACGGCGTCCTCGTGCGCGTCACCAAAAACGTTGTCGTTGCGGATCAGAATGTCGTCCGGATCGTCGCCGTCTTCGGGCGATTCGGTCTGGGGGTTGCGACGAAAGGTCGCGACCTCGATCATCTTGTCGGCACCGAAGAGCACGTGCACGAGCCGAAAGCGGCGCCCGATGATGCGTGAATTTCGGAAAAGGGCCCGAACTTCTTCAGGGCGGGCGCTCGTCGCCACGTCGAAGTCCTTCGGTCGACCACCGAGCAGGATATCGCGCGTGCAGCCGCCAACCACGTAGGCTTCAAACCCCGCACGCGTTAGCTTGCGAACGACCCGGGCCGCGTCGTCGTCAATCAGCGACTCGTCAATGACGCCGGGAACTCGGCGGAGGGTTTCGTCTTCGCGGGACGGGGGCGCAGGACGACGCGAGCGACGCGAATTGATGTCCGCGGGTGGCGGACTATCGTCGATGCGAAAAGAGGGGAGCTCCAGCTCAGGCGGAGACGATTCGTGAGGGGGCACAGTTAAGCCTGCGAAATGGGTATCACCAAAACGAGACGCTCGCAAGGCTCATGCCGAATTTGCACCGGGATGTTGACGCCTGGGACGCGCTGATTAGCTTGCAGCCCGATAAGCGCGTCGTCATCGCCTCGCAAGGCGCACGGCACTCGCTTCGAATCGCTTCGGGCCCGGTTTTTTGCAGGGTCCACTGCTCGCGACGTCATCGGTATCACTGGAGGAAAGCATCATGGGCAAGATCATCGGCATCGACCTCGGCACGACCAACAGCGTCGTCGCAATCATGGAGGGCCGGGAACCCAAGGTTATCGTCAACGAAGAAGGCTCGCGCATCACGCCGTCCGTCGTCGCTTTCGATGACAAAGGCGAAGTGCTCGTCGGCCAGATCGCCAAGCGCCAGGCCGTCACGAACCCGGAGAACACCATCTTCAGTTCGAAGCGGTTCATCGGACGCCGGTTCGAGGAGCTCACGAACGAGTTAAAGCGTGTACCTTACAAGGTTGTGCGCCACGACAACGGCGACGGCGCGTTCGTCGTCCGCGGCAAGAGCGTGACGCCTCCCGAAGTGGGCGCGCGCGTGCTCATGAAGCTAAAGAAGGCCGCTGAAGATTACCTCGGCGAAAAGGTCACCGAAGCCGTCATCACGGTGCCTGCATACTTCAACGATTCGCAGCGCCAAGCGACCAAGGACGCAGGGCGTATTGCCGGCCTCGACGTCAAGCGCATCGTGAACGAGCCCACTGCGGCGGCGCTCGCGTATGGCCTCGACAAGAAGAAGGACCAAGTCATCATCGTTTATGACTTCGGCGGCGGCACCTTCGACGTCTCGGTGCTTGAGGTCGGCGACAGCGTCGTTCAAGTCATCAGCACGAACGGCGACACGCACCTCGGCGGCGACGACGTCGACAACTTGCTCATCGACTGGATGATCGCGGAGTTCAAGAAGAGCACGGGCATCGACGTCTCCGCGGACAAGATGGCGCTTCAGCGTCTCAAGGAAGCCGGCGAGAAAGCGAAGATCGAGCTCTCAAGCGTGCAGGAAACGAGCATCAACTTGCCGTTCCTCACGATGTCGAACTCGGGTCCGGTCCACCTCGACATGCGCCTCACGCGCTCGAAGCTCGAGCAGATGATGCAGCCGCTCATTGAGCGCACGATGGAGCCTGTGCGCCAAGCGCTCAAGGACTCGAAGAAGACCCCGGACCAGATCGACGAAATCGTTCTCGTCGGCGGATCGACGCGCATCCCGCTCGTGCTCGAAACCGTCAAGAAGTTCTTCGGCAAAGACCCGAACCGTGGCGTGAACCCGGACGAGGTCGTGGCCATCGGCGCGGCGGTCCAGGCGGGCGTGCTTTCCGGCGACGTGAAGGACATGGTTCTCCTCGACGTCACGCCGCTCTCGCTCGGCGTTGAAACGCTCGGCGGCGTCATGACCGTCATGATCCCGCGCAACACGACGATCCCGACGCAGAAGAAGGAAATCTTCTCGACGGCGACCGACAGCCAGCCGTCGGTGGAAATCCACGTGCTTCAGGGCGAACGCGCCGAGGCTCGTTACAACCGCCCTCTCGGCAAGTTCCACCTCGAGGGAATCATGGCCGCGCCACGCGGCGTGCCCAAGGTCGAAGTGACCTTCGACATCGACGCGAACGGCATCCTTTCGGTCAACGCGAAAGACACGGCGACGGGCAAAGATCAGAAGATCACCATCACCGCGAACTCGGGCCTCAACGAGGCCGAGATTCAAAAGATGGTCCGTGACGCGGCCGAAAACGAGGCCGAGGACAAGAAGCGCCGCG
>CAIQDA010000195.1 GCA_903870415.1 uncultured delta proteobacterium | reverse complement strand
CGCAAAGGGGGCGTCGCGGGATCGACTCGAAGCGGGCACGCGTCGGCGGCCAAAACGCGCGCGGTCACCGACAGCGCTCCTGCGACGAGGATTGCGGTGAGGCGACAATTCGCTGGGTTCACGGGTGCCACATCCCCTCTCCGCCGCTCCGATGGAAAACCTTCAAACTCGGAAAAAAGAAAAAATCGCACGTCCGTTTGAAGGGGTTCGTCGTTCGCGGCGGAGGACTTACGAACACGAAGGAGTTCCACACATGGTTCGACGACTTTCTCACCTTGGCTTTATCGGTTTTCTTGGACTGCGTCTTGCGGGCTGCGCCTCGTCGCATCAGGGCAACGACATGCTTGCGGGAACGGACGAATCGGCGCTCGACCTCGGTGTCGCGACCTCGGCGTTGACCGCGATCGACGCGCCTATCCCCGCGGCGATGGTGCAAGCGATGCTCGCCTCACGCGAGGAAACTTCCTGCAAAACGCGCACAGTGGACGCCAATAATCCGAACGTCGTCCACGTGCAGCTCCGGGGATGTACCGGTCGCTTCGGTCGCCACACCATCGACGGCGAGGTCGTGATCACGTTCAGCAAGAACGACGACGGGACGCTTCGCGCAGACCATCAAAGTGTCGGGCTCACCGTCGACGGAAACGACGCCACGCGCACAGGTCGCGCCGATATCTCGTTCAACGGAGACACCCGTCACCTGGTGTGGCACGGCACGAAGAGCGGCACGAACGACCGCGGTGAAGCCATTTCTGCTGTCGCCGACCACACGATTGACGTGAGCAAAGCCACCGGTTGCAGCGTTCTCAACGGAACGTCGACGGTGACGCGACCAGGCCATGTGGTCAGCTCCACGCTCGACGCCATCACGAGCTGCGTGCTTCCAGACGGCGCGCACGGCTGCCCCACGGGCGAGGTTCGCTCGACGGTGGAAGGTCACGACATGTCCATCACGAAGACCTTCGACGGCTCGGCCACGGCGATCATCACGATCACGAAGCCGAAGCACTCGGTCACCCGCGACGTCGCCATGAACTGCGTCCCTCGCACGCCCTGACGGTCGCTCGAACCCTGCGATCCGCCGCGTGAACGTTTTCACGTCGCGATCCGGGCTTGTCTTATCCTTATCGTTCGCATCGTCGGTCACCGTGGTGCTTAGGCTTTTCTTCGGAGGTGTTTCCCCCTCATCTCCGGGGTCGTCCACGGTGACCGCGGAGCCTTTTTGACGGCTGCCGCTGCGATTAGGTACAGCGAAAATCAAAAAATGGGCCCTACGTTTCGCTTGGTCCTTCGTCGACCGCGGCGTGGGTGTGCAACGCGATGGGGGAATGGTTCATGAGAGCAGCCATGAAAATTGGACAACGACGATTCGAAAACCGCGTGTCCGTACGTTTCACGCGATCGCGCTCGAAGGGCGCTTCACAATGAGCCATCTGAGCGCGACGAGCGTGCGGCGTGGGCACCTCCGCCTGGTGGCGCCCGTTCGTGGGCGGGGCACGCGGCGGTCCCGAGCCAATATCAAGACCCTCGTCATGAGCTTCGTGTGGAGCACGGCGTTGGCGACGCTCCTCGTCTTCCTGCTTCACCGAGGACCGAACGATGAATTCGCCGCGGAGCATGAACGCCCGCGCGCGGAGGTCGTCTCGGACTCGTCGAAACCGGCGTGGCAAGCGGGCTACGCCATTGCGAGCGGCCCTGACGCGGGCGCTGAGACGTTGGCAGGCCTGAGGCGTTAGAGCGCTTGCGGCAAGCGATTCAAGCGCGGGGCAGGGCGGAAGCCGGAGAGAGAAGGGGGGCCGGCGAAACTTTCGGAACGATAAACGTTGACAGGGAAGGCGGCATCGTGGATACTTCCGCGCCTACCGTATTCCGACTTAGCTCAGTTGGTAGAGCAGGCGGCTGTTAACCGCCGGGTCGTAGGTTCGAGTCCTACAGTCGGAGCCATTTCTTCCTCCTCGCGCACAAAAGGGAACCCGCGGTTCCTAAGCGTGAGCGTCGAGCCTGCGACCTTGCACAAAACGGAACTGCGGGTTACGTTTCGTGCATGTCCGAGCTCGAATCCAACGGGCCGAACTGGGACCGGCTGTTCGAGACCGCCGCCGGGCAGTCCGGGTACGTCACGACGAAACAGGCCGCCGAGGCAGGCTATTCGACCCACCTGCTCCGGAAGCACATCCACGCCGGCCGCGTGACACGGCCTCAGCGGGGGATCTACCGGCTGGTGCATTTCCCGGCCACCGAGCACGAAGAACTGGTCACCGCCTGGCTCTGGTCCGAGCAAGCTGGGGTGATCTCGCACCAGACGGCGCTCTCGCTGCACGGCCTCTCCGACGTGCTGCCGGCGCAGGTCCACCTGACCCTCCCGGCGGCGTGGAGCCAGCGCCGCTTCCGCGTGCCGCCCGATGTGGTGCTGCACCACGCCGACGTAGCGCCTGAGCACCGCGCTTGGTTCTCCGCGGTCCCGGTCACGAATCCGCGCCGCACACTGAACGACTGCGCGCGCGAGGGCCTCTCGCCGGAGCTGCTCCGACAAGCCGCGCAGCAAGCCCTTCGCCGCGGGCTCGTCACGAAGGCCGAGCTCGGTGATGTCGAGGTCGCGCTCAAGCCGTTTGGAGGGCTCGCCGCATGACGCTCCGCACGTACTCGTCCCCCGAGGCCTTCAAGCAGGCCCTCGAACAGCGCCTGCGCACCTACGCGAAGTCCGGCGCCGAGTTCGCGCGCAAGCGGCAGCTGCTCGTGTTCGAACGTTTCCTCGCACGCGTCGTCGCCGTGCTCGGAGATGCCGCAACGCTGAAGGGCGGACTCGTCCTCGAGCTGCGCATCGAGCGTGCTCGCACCACGAAGGACGTCGACCTCCGGATGGTCGGCTCGCCCGACGACATCCTCGCGAGGCTGCAGGAGGCGGGGCGTCGCGACCTTGGCGACTTCCTGACGTTCGAGGTCGGCCCCGACGAAGACCACCCGGAGATTCAGAACGACGGCATGCAGTACGACGGGCTTCGCTTCCGCGCCGAGTGCAAGCTCGCGGGGAAAGTCTACGGCCAGCCCTTCGGCGTCGACGTCGCGTTCGGCGATCCGATCCTCGGCGAGCCCGAGATCGTGGTGGCCGAGGACGTCCTCGCTTTCGCCGGCATCGCACCGCCCACGCTGCGTCTTTACCCGATCGAGACGCACCTCGCCGAAAAGCTGCACGCGTACACGATGCCGCGGTCGCGCCAAGGAATTCCTAGCGTTTCTCCAGCAGATCGAGCGCACGGTTCCGAAACACCTCGCGCTCCACCTCATCCTCGACAACAGCAGCACGCACTCGACACCCGAGGTTAAGGTGTACCTCGCGAGTAACCCCCGCTTCGTCCTTCACTTTACGCCGACGAGCGCATCG
>CAIQDA010000194.1 GCA_903870415.1 uncultured delta proteobacterium | reverse complement strand
GAAGCATCCACACGCGTGAGCCGCTCACGCGCCGCGCCGCTTCGGCCCTTGCGCAATGGTCGGCGTTGCGATGGAGATCCGGAATGCGCCATGAGTGATCCCGCCTTTCCTTCTCTTCCCGGCCTCGCCTTTGAATCGTCTCTTGCGGGGTCCGACTCGTTCGCCCGGTACCGCGAAGAGCAGACGTCGCGCTTTCGCACCGTGGAGCGTCGTTTGGCGAACGCGTCCGTCGCATCGATCGCCTCGATCGACGCTTTTCCAGCCAATCACCAAGCGAATCATCTGGCGGCTGTGCGCGCGGTCTACAACGTCGGCGACTCGTCATTCCTCGTTTACGACGAGTCGTTCGCGGCGGTGCTTCCCGCCCAGCTTCACGACCGCGCTTGGGGACCCGCGGCACGCGCGCGCGTGATTTCCGACATCGCATCGGCCATCGGTGAACTTCACGCGCTCGGCATTGCGCACGGCGACTTGTCCCCCGATGCGGTGCTGCTCACGGACGACGGCCACGCGCGTCTTTCGGCCCTGGCGCCGCGCACAACTGCGACTGCGACGCTTCGTTCGTCCCCTGGAAATGTCCGCACGTTTGGCCCCACGCTTTCTCGCGCTCGCGCGACCGGGGGAGCCTTGGCGTACCTTGCACCGGAACAGTTCATGGCGGGCACCGCCATCGTCGAGAGCGACATCTTCGCGTGGGGATGCATCGCGTACGAAGTCGCCACGGGACGTTCGCCGTTCGGCTTCCTGACGGACCCGACGAAGCTGCTCGAAGCCGTCGCGCGCGGACCGGCGAAGGCGGTGCACGAGCTCGCACCGTCGTTCACCGAACTCTTCGACCACGCGCTACGGAGCGCGATGGCCCTCGACCGCACGGCACGCACGCTTCCCAGACCAAACGCAGGTCAATGGGTCGTCGAAGCGTCCGAAGATGCGGCGTCGCCCGGAGCGTCTTCGGCCACCGTGACAAGCGCACGTCGCACATCATGGGCCGTTCCAGCGATCGTCGCCTTCGCTGCGATCGCGGCCATCGGCTACTTCGTCACGTCTCGCTGAGACGAGGTCGAAAGGCGCTCTCGCAAGTCCGACAGCACGGTCGCCGCGCGTCGTCGGTCGTTCTCCGAGACGAAAGGCATGAGCAACCCCGCCGCCGCTGCGGACTCCGCGAGCCCGTCCGCGTGCGCCATCGCTGCGTCGAGACGCGCGACTTCAAGCCATCGAAACAAGGCTTTTGCCTTAGGTTCCGCGTGATCGAGGGCTCGAGCGCCCAGCGCCAGATCCTCGCGTAGCGCGCGCCCGTCGTGACCGCGTCGATCGACTTCGATGGCGCGATCGGCGTACGCAAGCGCCACGTCCACGGCTCCGCGACGAAGGGCGGCATGCGCCTCGCAACGCAGCACGCGCACATGAAGCGCATCACGTTCCGAGCCCTCGAAGCGTCGCACGGCATCGCGTTCTCCGGATGCCGCGTCGTCCCCACGGGCGCACGTTGCGAGCGCCACCAGAAGGCCCGCATCGGTGCCAAGCTTGAACGCGCTCAAGAAGAAGATTTCCTCGGCTTCGCGCTGGCGTACGGCGAAGACGAGCTCCGCCGCGGTGACCCAGCTCACGGCCCTGTCTTCGGTCGAAAGGTCGCCCCATTCGACCATTCGCTCCACCGCAAGCACGAGGTGATGGACCGAGCGCGCGTTGTCGTTCGCATCGAGCGCCACGAGCGAGAGATTCAAACGCGCGTCGACCTCCGCTTGAAGATCGTTCTCACGGAGCGCGTCGTCGAGAGCGCGTTCGAATGCGGCACGGGCCGGGCCCTCGAGTCCGCGCGAAAGAAGCGCGACACCTGCGGCATTTTCAGGCGAGCTCGCACGTGCGCGAAGGATGGGTTTTTCCCCAGAACACGCAGTCATGCACAGCGCAGCGATCGCCACGCACGCTGTCCGCCGGAAGCGTTCAAACGGACACGTCATGGGCGCTTCTCCTCCCGCCGAGCACGCGGGGTCGCCAGTCCGGACGAGCCTTGCTTCGGTGCGACATTGCCTCGCAAGAGCACGCTGCGCTGCACCGCCTCGAGGGTCCGCTGCGCGTCGTCGAGCACCGCGATGGACGAGGCGATTGCTTCCGGCGCCAACTCTGCGGAAGACTGGAGGGTGTGCACGAGATGCGCCATTTCGACCGCTACCCGATCAATTCGCTCGAGTATTTTCGGCGTTTCACCGCGAACCGCATCGGTTGTATCTTGCAGGTTCTTCGTCGTTCGCACGATGCTCGCCATCGCGGCGGGCACGCCGTCGGTCGGCGACGAGAGCGACGAGCCCGTCACCCGCAGGTCCGCCGCAAGCATGCGCACGTCTTCGATGGTGCCACGCAACTTACGAGCAAGCGCTTCGTCACCGACCATCGCGCCGAGAGGCTTCGACGGGTCGCGCAAGTCGCCCGAAACCTCGCGCAGGGCGCCGGTCGCCGCTTCAACGTTCGAGAGGATGGCGGACACGCGACCTTCGAATCCATGAACGTCTGCCACGATTTTTCCCACGCCTTCCGCGATCGACGGCTCGAGGTCCGCGTCGAGAATCGTTCCAGGAACGCGCGGGCCGCCAACCCCCTCGACGAGTTCGATTCCGGCGGCTCCCACGATGGGCGCGAACACCCTTGCCTTCGCGTCCGCACGAAGCCACCTCTCCGCGTCCTTGCTGATGGCGAGCGTGATGCGTACAGGCCGAAGGCTTTCGCCGGGCGCCGCAAGCTCCACGCTCCGCACCGCGCCAACCTCGACGCCGCGAAGGCGAACCGTCGACCCGCCAACCATGCTGACGAGGCGCTCCGCATGCGCTTCCACGAGGACTTCGTCTTGGTTTTTGCTTCGCGTACGGCGATCGCGCGCGAGAGTCCAGTAGCCGACCCCGACCGCCACAAGCAGCAGTGCGCCGGCGAGGCGTTCGAACAACGTCGAGGGAGTTTTCATGGAGCGCCTTCCGACAGAGTCTCGTGGGCGGCGCGTTCCGGAAGCCGCACGGCACCGGGAACGATGCGCCGGTCATGGAGCACCACGGGCCTGTCGGCCTCAAAGGGATCGAGGCGTCCGTCGGCGTCCGTGTACAAGATGGTCATGCCGCGCCTCTTTCTCTCCAACTCCAGAAACGCTGCAATTGCTCTAGCGTGCGCCCTCGAAAGCGAGGCTTGCGGCTCGTCAACGAGGAGCAAATCCGGCTTCGTGTAAAGTGCACGGGCATAGAGCACGCGTCGCGTTTCGGAATCGTCAAGAGACGCGGTGGCTCGTTCGCCAATGGCCCCAAGCCCGACGGCTTCAAGAAGCTCGTGGAGCCAAGGGTCACCCGCGAGGCTCGTCAGCGACCGATTGTCTCGGTACGCAACCGGCAACACGAGGTTCTCGAGCACGCTTCGATTCGCCCAAAGGCCTCCGCGCGCGAAGACGACGCCAACGCGATCGCGCAGCGCACGTTCCATGGCAAATGACAGGGTTCCAAGCGCATGACCGAACAAGTGCACGCGTCCGCTCACGACCTCATCGAGGCCCGCAATGAGCCGCACGAGCGAGGTCTTTCCAGCACCTGGTAACCCGAGGACGACCACGGCGTCGCCGTCACCGACGACGAGCTCGATGCCTGACAAGGGCCGCTCGTCCGTGCGCGTGGAAACGCCGCGAAGTTCAAGAACGGCTGGCCTCACGTTGCGAAACTCGAGAGCGTGTAGAGTGCATCGATGACGAAACAAGCGACGGTCGCTTGAAGCGTGGCGCGCGCGCCTGCAACGGCGATTTCGCGTGATGATTTCCTCACCGCGAGTCCGTGACGGCATGCGACACACGCCACGAGGAATCCAAACGTCGCGCCCTTGACGGCGGTCATCGCGAGGGCGTCGAGGCGCAACGCGTCCACGAGCGAGGGCACCGTCACGACGCGCGCCGCGAGAGGAGAGAGCGAAGCCATTGCGGCCCCCCCAACGAGGCCGAACAACCCGGTCAAGAGCGTGAGCGAGCCCCCTGCGACGGTGAGGCCGAGAACCCGCGGCAGCACCACGAAGGCATCGACGTTGATGCCTGCGACCTCGAGGGCATCGAGTTCGTGCGTGATGCGAAGCGTGCCAATTTCCGTCGTGACGGCGGTCCCGGTGCGCGCGACAAAAACGAGGCCCACGAGGAGCGGGATGACCTCGCGCACAATCGCGGGCGCCATGAGAGCGGGCAAAAGCGGCGCCAGACCTTGGGGCTCCATGAGTGCGCTCGCGATCAGGAGCAGCACGGCGGCGATGAGCACCGCCATGAACGCGAAAACCGGCAAGGGCTCCACCGCAGTGAAGTAGACTTGGCGCAGCGCGACCGACGCACAGAGGCGCAAGCCGCGGGACCCTTCGAGCAAGCGCGCTTTGAACGCGAGGTACGGCACCGCGAGCGCGGCGAATGTATCCCCGAGCGGTCGAACGGCGAATCTCCCCAGCGCAGCCAACACTTCTGCAACGCTGGCAGAATGCACACGGATGGGCCAACTTCACCCCTTCCCATTTGCAGCACATTCGTTATCGATACCGGCATGCGCTTCGTCATGGCCCTTCTCGCGCCACTGCTCGCTTCTGCCCTGGTCTTCGCCGCGGAGGGCGACCCGCTTGGCGAGGACGTGCACCATCGGAAAGAGGGGCCCGAAGGCGTGATTCAAGACGCCACGAGCGTGGTCTCCTCGTGTGCCCACGGCACCGCAGAATGCAAGGCTGCGGCAAAGAACGACTTGCAGAAACGCGTGCAAGCGTTCGCGAAGGTTGCCACCGAGGCCGAGTGGGATCCGCTGCGTCGCCTGTGCACGGTCCTCGTGCGTTTTCAGGGCGGCGCGAGCGACGCGATCGTTGCGTCGGGCAAGGTGTGCGTGGCGCGACTCGCCGTCCTCGGAGGTCCTCGTGCGGCCGCTCTCGTGCAGGCGAACAAGGTGCAAGCGGCCATCGACTTCGCCGACGAGATCGCGTCGGACTTCGGTGAACCGGCTGTAAAGCACATCGACGCCGCGATCACGAAGGGACGCTACGCGCTTTGCTCCGACGCGGAAAAGAAGGCGATTGCCTCGTGCACCGAAGGTGCAAAGAGCATTTGCGCGGACAAAGCACGAACCGCGAAAAAGGCATGTGACGCCGAGTTGAAGGCGACCAAGTAGCTTCGCGCGTGCGGGCTTCGGCGACGATCAGTCGTCCGAAGATGAAGGTGCCTGAATGGCGACGACTCCCCGCATTTTCTCGATGTATTCGCGGCGCCCCGACGAACTCTTATTCGCCTCAAGCCAATCGTCGCAGCAGTCGACAAAAAGCTCGCCCGCCCGCTGAACTTCTGCGTTTTTTCGGTCGAACGTTCGCAGGCCTCCAACTTGACTCAGAAGCCAACGGTACGCGTTGTCGATCATGACGAGTTTCGCGTCCGATGAGCGCATCGAGAGAAACGGGCGCGTGTTGCTCTTCCACGTATCGACGGTCGGCAGCCGCGCGTCCTCGCGACCCATGAGCTGAACTTCGACGTAGGTCGACTCTTCGCCGTCGCCCCAGCGTGCCTCTCCGAGGGTTTCGAGTTTCGCTACGTGCTCGCAAATGAGCTTGTAGGTCGCCTCCGAGTCTTTTCCCTCGAACCCGGAGGGTACGGAAGGGTCGTAAGTTCCCAGCATTCCATATGACCAACCGGAGCGGGTCTCCACGGCGTCAGAAGCATTACGCAACTTGTCGAGGGCCATCGCCAAACGCCCAGCGCGCGTTTTTCGAGTGTCGAGCCCGGCGGAGATCTCGTCGAGAAGGACCTTGAGCCCGATGGCCAGGTTGATGTTTTTCGTGTGCCGCTGCATGCGCGCGATGGCTTGCACCGCATCGACAATAGGCTTTTCGTTCGAGCCAAGTCGCACAAGGCCGAAGTCATCCGCGTAGTGCGAACCGATGTCCGTCGCGGAGATGAACGCCACGTCGAAGAGCGTCAAGAACTGGTGGACGAAGGCGAAGTGAAGCTTCGTCGCGACGTTGAACTTGAAGAAATCAAGGCGCATAAAGTCACTGGACCGAAGCCACTGCTTTTTGTCGCTCTCGCCTTCGGCAGTTTTGTAAGCGGCGTGCGCATCGAGAAGCCACTGGGGGCGCCCGGGAATCCACACGGGAGGCGCGTAGTCGAGGCCTATTTCCTTGATCATGGCGTTGCGCCAATCGTGGCCATGAATGAAGATTTGCCGATCGAAGTCGTCGGTCACGTCCTCAGGAAAGTCGGTCGCATCCCCCGCGGTCCACTGGTCGCGTGCCTTGGCAAGAAGGACATAGACCGCACGCAGTTGCGCTTCGGAAATGCCGAGCTGCCCACAGAACCGAGCAATATTGGCGGCTGTGAGGTCGAATGGGTAATACCGCAGCCCGTTTTTCGCGCAATAAAGCGCCCACGTCATATGGACGAACGCGTCGAGGAACACGACTGGGTTGACACGGATGTAGCTCGTGGAGGACCACTTCGGCGCGTAATCCCACACGAGGGCCGAGTGGTCGGGCCAGTGACCCACTTGGCCGTGGCCGCGGAACGCCGCTTTGTTCTCGCCGAGCTGAAGAAATGCAGGAACACGCACGTGCGCCGTGCCGCGCCAGTCCGAGTCGGTGAACTTCACGATTTTCGCGTACTTCGAGGGATCTTCCTGGCCTATGAGCGACGGCCACTCGTTGGTCGTTGCGGACGGAAAGAAGCCCGTGCGCACCCGCTCGCCAATGCCGTTGATCGCCTTGGACGCCGGGCCCATGAAGTCTTGATGAGCCCACGTGTCCGCAAACACGTGCATCGTGACCCCAAGCAGGTGCAAGCCGAATCCCCCGAGGCTCGCAGCAGAGTTCGGGTCACAGAAAAACGAGGCCGCGTTGCGAGCGATGCCGATCGCCGTCGGGCTGTGTGGTCGACAAATGCGACGAAACTTATCTGGGGTATCGTCATCGGCCCCGGCACCTGAAAATGTGCGCTTGATCCACCGACTCGATACGTGCGGCCGCTCGCCCGCATCCGAAAACTTTTCAATACGAAGGGGCGCGCCGCTCGGGTCATCTTCCGAAGCGTGAAGCGAATGCGGGACTTCGTAATTTCCCGGGAGGAAGTGGAACACGCTCCAGAGGCGCGAGACATATTCGTCGCTGGACGTGCCCGTGTCCATGACCGCGGTGAAGGTCATTTGGACGCGGTATTTGTGCAGCGTCGGACCGTCCGCGGCGTCACGGATGTGGAACTCGTCGGCGGTCGTGGACCCGGCTCCGGTCCAATCGCTGCGGTCCTTTTTTTCTTTGATGAGAACGTGGTTCGAGTTCTCGTCGATCATCTGCGCGGCGGACCCGATGGTTTCGGCCTCGGACGCAGAAAACCCTGCAAAACGCGCAGCAACGTAGGTTGCGTGGTAATGAAAGTCGATATCCATGTTCCCCCCAAACCCCCGCCGATCAAAACCCGCTTGCCTCGATTGGCGATATGCGAATGCTTGATCTTCACGCTAGCCTACGTGCGGCGGTGCTGACGACTGCATTCGCCCTGCACCGCCCGCGGTGACCCAAGAAACATGAACGCCCGCCTTTTGAGGGCAGGCGCAACGATGTCCACAAACGATGGTGCGGCGCCGGAGCGAGAGCCCAGCGCCGAGCCAATCAGGTGTTGCCAGCGATGTTGAGGCCCCAGTGGCGGACCGAGTTCTTCTTGACGCCGACCGCGTAGAGGACGTCGGTGAGGACGTTCGCCGCGGGGACGATTTCGAAGAACCACGAGAAAACCTTGACGTCGACGTTCGAGTTAACCTTGACGCCGGCCGAGTCGACCTGAATCTTGAGGTTCTTACCCTGGGCGTTGAGCATGCCCTT
>CAIQDA010000193.1 GCA_903870415.1 uncultured delta proteobacterium | reverse complement strand
GTTTTCGATTGGAAGGAGTTTTGATTGCTTTACATATAGGTGTGGAAATAGGTCTCGGCGGTTCATCTTCTTTGGTTTCAGTGTTTTGTTTAGATGTATCGTGAAAACATGGAAATAGACAGTCAAAGTGCACTTGGTACGCGCACTGCACAGCTTCCGACATGAACCGCCGCTCCTTGCTCTGCGCCGCTCTTCCGCTTGTCACTCTGCCCGTGCTGAACGGCTGCTTCGAGCAGGTCCCGTCGGCGGAGGTCAGCACCGACGCCATGTACGCTTCAGCGGAGCTCACGAGCCGCGACGGCGTGTCGACGGACATTCAAGTGGAGCTCACGGTGGGCGGTCCCTTGGGGACGAACGTCGACGTGCAGAACGGCGACCAGCTCAATGCGTCGGCGATGGGGCAGACGGTCACGCTCGTGAAGGAGAGTGAAATGTTCGGCGGCGCGCACTACGTCGGCACGATCGCGCACGCGGCGGAAAACGTAGCATTTTCTCTGGATTACCTCCGCGGCGATGCCTCGACGCACGCGCAGGGGTGCGGGCGAACGAACGCCGTTGGAAGCTTTGCGGTCATGACGAAGCCCTTCGAGATCGCGCCCATGTTGACGAGCGTTCGCTTCGCCTCACCCGTCACCATCGCGTGGTCCAATCGAGACAACGACCCGATGCACGTGGCGGTTTCGGGCGCATGCATCGTGGGCGGAAGCGACGAGGTGAGCGATACGGGCGCGTTTGCGGTCGAGACGAGTTGGCTCGCGCAGCGCAACCCCAAGCTGCCAAGCTCGTGCTCCGTGACGGCCGTTGTGACCCGTTGCCGGGCGGGCCAAGTGTCGCCGGCCTTCGGTGAGGGAGGCCAGGTAAAAGCCTGCCAAGAGCGGAGCCTCTCGTTTCGCGTATCGCCGTAAGACAACCGACCGAACGGGCCTAAACGCTAGCCGCGTGAGCGCCAAAAAAAACGGCGCCATCCTTCAAGATAGAGCCGTTTCGTTCGTTGCAGAATGCAACTTTGTCGATCGTCAGATGCCGCGTGGCACCTTCGCGAGGTCAACCTGTTCAAGGGCGGCGCGAATGAGAGCCGAGCGACTTGCTTTCGTGAATCCGCGGCCCTTGAGCGTCTCGACCATGTCGTCGAGGCGTTCGAGGTCTTGCGTGTAGAGCGAGATGCAAATCACCTTGTAGTGTGCAGGCTTCTCGGCGGGGGGGCGGCTTGGGCGCTTGCTTTCGACGTAGAATCGCTCCTCGATCGCGACTTCCGCTCCTGCGGTGCCGTTTTCGAAAAATGAGCTCGTCGTGTAGCTTTCGTCGTGGATGGCCATGGCGTCCTCAGTGGGAGAAGCTGTCAGCCTTCGGCGGCTCGGGCCAAGATCTGCGCATCGCTGCCCGCACCGAGATGCGACCCCGAGATGAGCGTATCGACGGTGCGCGCGTAGTCCTCTGCTGCGGTCGAATCGGCCGCGTACTCGAAGATCGTGCGACCTTGCGCCGGCGCTTCTTTGACCTTCGTCGCCATGCGAATGGGCGCGAGGCAGCGGGTGCCGAAGTGTTTGGTCATCGTCTCGACGGCGTCGCGGCAGATGCGCGCGCGTGCGTCGTAGAACGTCGGCAATACCGCGTGAATGTGCACGGGGTGGTGCAGCAGCGTGTTGACGTTCTTCACCGTCTTGAGCACCTGCCTCACGCCGATGAGCGAGAGGTAGTCGCAGGCCACAGGAACCACGATGCCGTCCGCGAAGGCGAGGGCGTTCTGGTTCATGAGCGAGAGGCTCGGGCTGCAGTCGATGAGGATGATGTCGTAGCCGTCGGACACGGCCGCGAGGCGATCACGGAGTACGCGATCGCGGTTCTGGCGCCCGGCGAGGTAAAGCTCCGCGGCGGCGAGGGTTTCGTTCGACGGAATGAGGTCGAGGTTGTGGCGCACCGGCACCGCGGCGTCCGTTGGGCGAAGGCCCATGACGAGCACGTGGTACAGGCTTTTCTCAGCCTTCACGGCGAGTGACGCGGACACGTTTCCTTGCGAGTCCGTGTCGACCACGAGCACGCGGTAACCGCGCCGCGCGAAGCCTGCCGCGAGACTCACGGTGGTGGTCGTCTTGCCCGTGCCGCCCTTGTGGTTGAAGACGGCGATACGGCGAGGGCCGTTGATGGCCTTCTGCGGTTCCTTCGACCAGGCGAGGGCTTTCGGAACGTCGACCGCGACGTTCGTGCCCGTGTCCGAAAGTGTTCCAGAAAGCGTGAGCGAGCCGCCGGTCGAGGACTGCCTTCCCGAGGTCGGAGCCGCGTCGGCCGAACGCAGCGTCGAGGCCGTTGCGGGCGCACGAACGGAAGGCGCCGCGCCATCGGACGTCTTGGAAATCGTCTGCGACGCGACCTGTTGGGCTGCGGCACGAACCGCCGGTTGCGCAAGGTTCGGCGACCCGACGCGAGCGGGTTGCGGCACCAAGTGCGGCGAGTGATGCGCGGCGGCCGGGCGGTTCACAGGCGTTGCAGGCGCGATTGCGCGTGATGCGGGGCCCAGCGTCGCCGGAGCACTTGCCGCGAAGCGGTTTTGGCCCGGGGGAATAGGCACGAGGTTCCCGAGGGTTCCTCCGCGCTCTTCCGACAGAAGCTGTTCGCGGCACGCTTCGCCGCATGCGTAGCTTCGGCCCGCGCTCGTCTTGAGCACTTGCGACACGAGCTCGACGACGAAGCGCTTTGCGCAACCGCCGCAGGTCACGCCGCCTTCTGCCTCACCGCGCACGGCGCGCTGTTGGCAGGAGCTCGAGCAATAAAATGCAAACCCTCCGTCGCGCTCCTCCATTTGGTAGCGGAACTGAACATCAAACGCCTTGCTGCAAACGCTGCAGGTCTCATGCATCGCGGCCATGGATCCTCCGAAGAAACGCCGCTTCATGGTGTAGTTCGATAGCGGCTTCCGTAAGAGGTGCCGTAAGTGCTTCATGGGGGCCAAGTTGGCGGCGCGCTTTTCCTTCGCTTGCAGGCCCTCGGAGCATCGGCGACGCTCACCGGCAGTGTTTGGAAAGCGAGAAGCGCTTGCTGTCGTTTTGCGGTTGCTCCTCGTCGCACTCGCGGTCGCCCTCCCGCGTGTTTCGTTCGCGGAGGGTTCGGCGCGCGATCTTGAGCGCGGAATCTCGCTGACGGGACCTTGGGCCGTTTACCCTGGGGTTCTCCTCGGTATCGATGAGGTGCCTGCGACTCCGCCCGCGGGGGTCGTGCGACTGCCCAGGGACTTCGGCGGGTTGCGACTTGAAGGGGGCGTGACGCTCGCGGAACGAGGCGCGTTGAGCGTCGTCATCGAACACGACTTGCCGCGCACGAAGGACGCGCTGGGGATCGCGCTCACGCGAGTCTGGGGCTCGTCGCAGCTCGAGTGTAGGGTTTATCCAGGAGAAAATGGCGGCGGAGGCGTGGTCACCTACGCGCTTGGACGCCCGGGCCTCACGGACGCTACGACGCGCAACTTGCAGCGTTCGGGCGTCATGCCGCTGCCTCCCGGAGACCACCTTCGCTGCGTGATGCAGTTTGCAAACTTCGCCGGGGTGCCGGGCCTCTCGACCGCACCGAAGCTCGGTCGCTTGGACGACTTGAACGCGTCGTGGCTTTTTCAGGTCGCGCTCAACGCGCTTCTGTTCGGCGTGCTCGTGTCGTTCGCCGCGTACCACCTCATTCTGTTTCCGGTGCGACGCGAGCGTTCGTATCTGTACTTCGCGCTCGTTAGCGTGGCAGTGGCGACGCGCGCGGCGATTGCAACGCGCCTCTTCGAGAGCTTTTTTCCAGGCTCCGACGCGATCGAAATCATTTGGGGCCTCGACATTGGAGCCATCGCGTTGGCGTCGTCGGGCGCGATGCTCTTCCTCGCGCACGTGCTCGGCGACCATGTGCCGCGTGCGTTTCGTGCCCCGTACTTTGTCGCTGGCCTCTCGATCTTCGGGTTCTCGTTCACGAGGCGCTGGCTCTTCGCTTCGGAGACGGTGGTCGCCGCGGCCCAAGTGTATTTCGTCATCGGTGTGGTGTTCGCTGTCGCGGGCATGGTCCGCGCGTTTCGCAAGCGCGACGTGCCCGACCTGAACCTCCTCGTGGCGGGTCTTGGCGCTGCGATGGTTGGCGGCGTGTACGAGCTCATCGCCGCGCGCAGTTCGCTCCCCGACGTGCAGGCCGTTGCCTTGGGAATGTTCTCGTTTGTGAGCTGCCAAGGCCTCTTGCTCGTGCGCCGCACCGAGCGCATGCACGAGGCCACCGATCGCCTCGCGCGTGAGCTCAATGAGTCGAATGCGGAGCTTGCCCGAGCCGATGCGTTGAAAGATTCGTTCGTGGCCGCCACGAGCCATGAACTCAAGACGCCATTGCACGGAATGATCGGCCTGATGGAGAGTGTGCGCGACGAACTCTCGCCGAGGGTTCGTCAATCGCTCGACCTCGCCGTGGCGTCGGGCCGCCGTCTCGACACGCAGATCAGCGGCCTCCTCGACTTCGCGAAGCTACGCCGGGATGAACTCACGCTCGAGGTTCGGTCCATCGACACCTTGGCGCTCATCGACTCGGTGGTCGCGGCGAGCCAGGGAATCATCGCGGGGCGCCCGCTCGTGTTTCGCAAGCAAATTGCCAATGGAATTGCGCCGATCGCAGGAGACGAGAGTCGCGTGCGCCAGGTGCTCTTTCACGTGGTCGGCAACGCCGTAAAGTTCACGGAGCGCGGAACGATTGACGTTCGCGCCGTCGACCGCCTCGGATTCGTCGACATCGTTGTGACCGATACGGGGTGCGGCATCGCGCCGGAAAACCAGTCGCGCGTCTTCGATGCGTTCACGCAAGAGAGTGCCGTCGACACGCGCTTGGCGGGGGGCACGGGGCTCGGGCTCGCGATCAGCAAGCGACTGATGGAGCTTCACGGCGGAACCGTCGAGCTGCGTTCGGTCCTCGGCGAAGGCACCTCGGTCACGCTCTCTTTCCCCGCATCGAAGGAAATGGCCTCGGTATCGCGCGATGACGCGATGCCCGTCGCGATGCCCGTCGAGTACGCGACCGCTCAAGTTCCTGACCTCGACGGGAGTGAAGTCTCCGCTATTTTCGATCGACGAAGCCTCTCCATCGTCACCGCGACCGGCCCTCGGGATGACCGACTTGCGATCCTTGCAGTTGACGATGACCCGGTGAACTTGCGTGTACTTTCCACGCAGTTGCGGCCCGCCGGTTACCGTGTCGTGCTTGCGAGCGATGGCGTTCAGGCGCTCGAGGTCTTCGACGACGAGGGCCCGTTCGACCTCGTGCTTCTCGACGTGATGATGCCTCGCATGAGTGGCCTCGAGGCCCTTAGGCTGTTTCGCGAGAAGGCCACACGAGCCGAGTTGCCTGTGATTCTCCTGACGGCGAAGCAGCAGCAAGAAGACGTCATCGCGGGCTTCGACGCTGGCGCGAACGACTACTTGGCGAAGCCCTTTTCGAAGAAGGAGCTGCTGGCGCGCATCGAAACGCATCTCACCGTCGCCAAGACGAACCACGCGCTTCGGCGCTTCGTGCCTCAAGAGTTCTTGGCCGCGCTCGGTCGAAAGCACGTGACCGAGGTGCGTCTCGGCGACTCCGTGGAGCGCCGCTTGGCGATCTTGTTTGGCGACATTCGCGACTTCACCCGCATCTCCGAAGGCCTCGGCCCCGAGAAGACCTTTCGTTTCGTGAACCAGTGCCTTCAGCGCATCACGCCGTTCGTGCGCGAGAACGGTGGCTTCATCGACAAGTTCATCGGCGACGCCGTTTTGGCTCTTTTTCCAGAAGCTCCGCACGCGGCGGTCGACGCCGCCATCGCCATCGAACGCGCGATTGACGAAGCGGGCGACCTCGACGATGCGCATCGGTTTGCCTTCGGCATCGGCATTCATGTGGGCGCGACGATGATGGGCACGATCGGCGACGAGCGGCGCTTTGAGGCCACGGTCATCAGCGACGCGGTCAATCAAGCCGCGCGTCTTGAGGGCATGACGAAGCACGTTGGCGCGAGGGTGCTCGTGAGCGGCGAAATGGTGGACGAGCTTGGGACCGCTTACGCGATTCGAAAGCTCGGAGCGATGCGCGCCGTCGGCAAGGACAGGCCCATCGAGGTGAGCGAAGTTCTCGACGCGGACCCTTGGGATTTGCGGGAGAAAAAGATCGCCTCGTCGGCGCGCTTTCAGACGGCGACGGCTTCGCTGCGAGCCGGTTCGTTTGCCGCAGCCCGCGACCTCTTTGCTTCGCTCGCGGAAGAGGAGCCTCGCGACGGCGCGTCGAAGTTCTTCCTCGCCGCGTGCGACGATGCGCTCGCAGGACAGCGGGTCGTCGAAGATGGCACCATCATCCTGAACCGCAAGTGAGGGGCCGCCGCGAGGCTCTCAAGAGACTTCCGCTCGAGCCCGATCAGCCGAGAAGGACCCTGCCGCTGTACAACTTGTCATCCTCGCTTGTTTGCGCGTCCATGGTGCCGTCTCGGTTCAGGAAGAACGACGAGCGCCCGTGGCACGTGAGATGCGCGTAAGGCTCGGTTGCGGGGCCGCCCACATGAGGAATGACAATGTTCTTCGCCGACAGATCGGCGCTTCGGGCCGAGGTCACGCGGATGAAGTCGAAACGATGGTCCGCGAGGCACGCGTTTCCGATACCCCGGCAAAGGCTCGCGTCCGATTCATGAAGGTACCATTGCGTGGGCGTCTTTCCGCCAAGGGACGAATGCCCCGCAAGTTTCATGAATACCCGCTGCATGAACGGCGAGCTGTTCCCTGGATGCGGCACGTCCAGGTTGATGCCCGTGAGGGGCTTCTCGTGGAAGAACAACCACATGAAGAACACGGCGTTCACAGGGGAAAAGACCAGCTCGGGATTTCCGCCGGCCGCGTACTGCTGGTAAGCGATGACGGTGGTATCCGGATTCGCCTCGTTTTCCTGGTAATGGACGAGTTCGGCGAACTCCGTGTGGAGCGCCCCAGCGGCCTCAAGGGCCAAGTAGAGACCCGTGACGCCGCCGCCCTTCGAATCTGTGCCTGACCAGCGATTCTCCGTGTCGCTTGGCAGGGCTCGCCAAACTTTCCGCGCGTTGCTCTCACCGCCGTCGGAAATCTTCTTCGAGCTGTACCGGTACATCGGCGTGCCCTTGGGAAACTTTAGCGTGATCTCCGGGTTCAACAACTCCGCAGGCGCGCCGCTCAGAAGGTCATACGTGACGTCAAAGGCCCGCTTATAAACGTCGTAATTCTGTAGCGTTGGCATCGGGATCCTCTTTCTGCGCCCGCGGCACCGAGGATGATAATTCACCGTAGACGCGAAACCAAGGCGAACGCAGCCCAGCCGTGATTTAATGCGGATGAGTTGGCGCGGCGTCCCAGAGCGGTTGCGGCCCTCTATTGACTCATGGTCCCCGCGGTTCCACACGAAAAGCGCGGTTCGAACGAGGGATGTTACAGGGTCACTGGGACGTCGTTCCGTCGGGTTGCCGCGTGGCGCGAGGCACGTTGTTGCTGCGACGACGCACAAAGGCCAGCGCCACGGTCACCGCTGCCGCGAGGTACCACGGGGTGAGCCCAAGAGCCTCGAAGACCGTGTGGCCCTTCATGAACCGCGCTTCAGCCAGGAGTTTTGCAGCTTCGTAGGTTTTCGTATGACCGACAACGGCTCCCGTAGGATCGACGATGGCGGAGACTCCGCTGTTCGTCGCGCGCACGAGGTACCGCCGGTGCTCGACCGCGCGTAGCTTGGCAAGGGCCAGGTGCTCCCAAGGTTCGGTTGTGTCTCCGAACCACGCGTCGTTCGTGAGGTTCACGATGAGTTCGGGCTCGCCCTCTTTCAC
>CAIQDA010000192.1 GCA_903870415.1 uncultured delta proteobacterium | reverse complement strand
GCTGCGGGCTGCAAACCTCCTTCGCCGGCCCGTGCATCGCGGCACTTCACGATTGCGGGTTGGTGCTCGCTGAAGCGGCGGGCCACTTCGACGTGCTCCGTCGATGAACATGACAGCTGTGCCGAGAACGCATCGCATCACGCCGCGCTTCGTGACCATGCCGCTCCGCGCTTCCGGCTTCGTCGGGCAGCCCGCAGCAGCGGACCCGCCCCCACGCCCGCGCCCGCCTCGCGTCTCTCTCTTCATTCTCCATCTCTCTATCCCCATCACAAAGGCCCCGAAGCGTTCCGCTCTCCAAGTGGCAACGGGGGCGGGAGTGGCGGAGCCGTCGCGGAGGCCTGAGGACCGGAGCCGAAGATGCGGCGGAGCGCCGAGGCAAGTCACGCGGCGAGGCGATCTCCCGTAACAAACCCAAACAAAAAAAACGGAACAGCAGCCATGCGCCGCGCCGAAGCACGTCGCGAAGGCCAAACGGAGCAAGCGACAAGGCCCGCAGGTCAGGCACGCAAGCCCCGCGACAAAGGCGAGGACCACGCAGGCCGAAGCGCGGATCCGCCGCCCCGCACCCGAGGCCGCATGCTTCCGCGCGAACGCTTCATGGCGCCAAACAAGCCCCGCGCCCGCTCTCTCTTCCCGTCTTGCTTTCTCCCGCCCCGCTGCGTCGCGCGCTTCAGCGAGTGAAGTGAACGTTCGCGAGCTTCACTTCGCTCGTGGGCTTTCCGGCGGCGTCGAGTGCGGCTTCGTAGCGACGGAGCTTCGCGCACGTCTTCGCAGCGCGTCCAAATCCGTGGCCCGGGTCGGTGAGCACCTTGACGTCACTCACGCGGCCTTCCGGTGATACCGTGTATTGGATCGACACATACGCGTCGTCGACCTGGTCAAGATCGGCCTCCGCGGGGAACGAACAGTCCCAGTTGCTTGACCCTAGGTCGGCAGCTTTTCGCGAGAGGTTTTGCGTCGGAGCCACCACGACCCCCGTCCCGCCGACGACGCCTCCCGCCACCGCGTGCGGGCTCGTGACCGCCGTCGTGGCCGTACCGTCTTTGTGCGTGGAACCGCCGGCGTACGCCTCGCCAGTTCCTTGAACGAACGCGTTCGACAAATCGACAGGGCCGTCCGCGGGACCTTCCGCTGCCAAGATTTGCCCAGCTTGCGCGGCCTCGGGAGCTGCGGGCGGAGTGGGCGCCTCGGGAGGCGGCGGCTCAGGTTCTGGGAGCTTCGGCTCTTCGATCTTCGGAGGCTCAGGCTCGTCAGGTTTTGGAACTTCGGGCGGCTTCGGCGGCTCGAGGTCGACCTCCGACCATAGGCGCTCGTGAACGAACGTTTGGACGCCGAGAGCCCAAGCGCGAACTTCGACTGGAATCGCTGCGGCCCTTGCAGCCCCCGCGCCGTGCAACGCAATGGCGACAACGAACGCCGCCGCGAGGAGACGACGCGACCTTACCTCGATGGCGACCAGCGCCTCAAATCCCGAGGGTTTTTCCTCGTGATTCATCGGGGACGGCATGACAGCAGACGTGCTCAATACGGCGTCCTTAGGCGGTAGTACTTCGCCAATACGTCATGGCTTAGCCGGCTTGGGAAGCGCTGCGCCAGGTTGTGCGGCCGTAGGAGAGACACCGAATGCGATCTTCGAAATTCCCGCCTGCTTCAAGAGGTCGAGAATATGAATCACGCGACCGTGCGCAATCGCCGAGTCGGCCTTGATGACCGCACGCAGCTCGGGATTCTTGGTGTGGGCTTCGCGAGCGAGGGCGAAAACCGCGTCGTCGTCGGGCACGAACTTCGAGTCGACCTGGAGCTTGCCGTCGGCACCGATGACCGCACTGAAGACGACCTGCACGTCGGTGCCGCTTGCGGCCTTGGGCAAGTCCATCGGGACCGACTGGGAGACGATGATGCGCGCCGTCACCATGAAGATGATGAGGAGCACGAGCGTGATGTCGACAAGCGGCGTGACGTTGATGCCGACAATCGCCTCGTCGCCATCGCCGGAAGCTCCGCCAGCCATGTCAGGCTTTCTCCGCGCCGGAGCCGTTGCTCTTGAGGTGCGCGAGGAGCACGTGCCCGAGGGCGTCGGTATTCGCCGAGGTCTCTTTCACCTGGCGCATGAAGATGTTGTACGCGGCCACCGCAGGGATGGCGACGACGAGACCCACCGCCGTGGCGACGAGCGCTTCGGCGATGTTGGTCATGACCGCTTGCGGTGCGAGGGCCCCTGCGGCGGCGGAAGCTGCACCTTGAGCGGGAGCTTGCGAGGCTTTGCCGAGTTCGTCGAACGCGCCGACGATGCCGATGACCGTGCCGAGAAGCCCAATGAATGGCGCGTTGTTTCCCACGGTTCCGAGAAACGCGAGGCGACGCTCGAGCTTGATTCGCTGAAGCGATTGAGCGCCCGCCATGGCCTCTTCGACCGACGCAGAACCAAGGTCCGCTTCCGCGAGGCCTGCACCCACAACGGCCGCCTCCGAGCTTGCGGACAGCTCGAGACGCGCCTTGGCACCCTTGAGGTCACCGCCACGAAGCAACTTCGCGAGGTCACGCATCAGCGCTTCGACGTCATCGCTGAGTGTATAATACAGCCATGCGCGCTCAAGCATGATGGCGAGCGAGATGACGCTCAGGCCGAGCATGAGCCAAAGAACCCACTCGGCGCCAGCGCCGACCATTGCACTCTTCAAACGTTCGATCATGGGCTTGTCTCGAAAGATTCGTCTTGTTCGCTGCCGGCTTCTTCGGGTGCCGGCTTGACCGATGCCGAGGGGGTGTCCTTGGTTTCGATCAGGTCAAACACCGCGCCGAGCACGGTCGTGGCATAGGCGCCTTTCGGTAGCACGAAGCGCACAGAGAGAACGCCCGCTGAATCATTTGGCTGCTGCTCCCATGTCCAGGTGAGCGACTCAGGCTGAAGCACGAGGCCGCGCCGTGTGCCTTCGCCAAGGCCCGAGGCGCGGACAAAGTCGAAGTCCGCACCAAACACGTCGGCGCAGATGGATCGCTCAAGCTCGCCAACCTCGTGCTCCGCGCGACGCATCTTCGAACCGAACATCGGCCCTGTGACGATAACCTCTCCGGCTTCGGCGCGAGGACCGTCGACGGCTACGTCGTCACAGCGAAATACGCCGCCGGTTGCTGTCTTTTCGAGCCAATCGCCAAGGAGCGGCGTGCGCCAAGTCCCGGCGTCTACGCGCGCTTGAAGAAAGCGATTGAACCCCTCGGACTGAAGCACGGAGAACTCGAAGCGCCGCTGACGCTTGTCGCGCGGGGCCGGACCGCCTTCGCAAAGCCAGCTCTTGGCGCGCGCCACATTGGAGCCGTCTTGGCGGAAGCGTTGCACGCCGTATGCGTTTGGGATTCCCTGAGACAGACGCGATAGTTCGGCGTCGATGGTCGCGACGTCTTCGGCGCGGGCGCCTCGCAGCAGCACGGTGAAGCGGTTGCCCTGAAGGAGCCCCGTCCTGAGCTTGTGGTTGTGACGCTTGGTCTCGAGAATTTCCACGCCTTCGAGCGCAAGCGCTTTCGCCCGTTCTTCGACCTCGACGCCGCGCGCACCCGCCGGCAACGGAACGCTTATCCATTGCGTGGACACCGACCTCACGTCTTTGAGACCCGCCGCGCTTGCGTCTCGCGCGTCAGCCCCGAGCGCGCGAGCCACGGCCCGCAACACTTCTTCCGTCCCGCGGTTCGTCTTGCGCAAGTGCACGTAGAGGTGATCACCCACGCCGGACGCCTCAAAGGCCGGAATTTCCTCCACGAAGAAGTCTTCGGGCTGAACCTTGAACTGCAGCGCGGGGCGCACGGATGCGGGCGAACTCATGGGGCTCCGCCTAACCCGCTTTCCTCGGACCTCGAAGCGAAACGCAACGAAGTCGAAGCAAAGCCCTCGCCGCGAATGCATGAAGGATACACGCGACTTCGACAAACACGGCCGCAAGGCTTGCATCTCTCACGTTTCGGCCTAAGCATCGCCCCGTGGGTCGTACTCGAAGCAAATCACCTGGTTTTCGGGATCTCGTACGCCAGCGCCTCGCCGACGAGACAGGCCGCATGGACAAGGACGCGCCTCATGCGGTCGCCCTCGCCTACCCGTCTCCGTACGCCGCGGGCATGAGCTCGCTCGGGTTTCAACGCATCTACCGCTCAATCCAAGAGCAAGACGGGTTCGTCGCCCATCGCGCATTCCTCGCCGACGGCGGTGACGAGCCCGGAGCCCAAGTCGCCGACGTGCTGACGTACGAGGCGATGCGCCCGATCTCGTCGTACCGGGTCATCTGCGTTTCGGTCGCCTACGAACTCGAAATCGCGGGCCTCGTGCGCATGCTCGACGCAGCGGGCATTCCTACAAACCGTCGCGATCGCGGACCCGAGCACCCCTTTCTTCTGCTCGGCGGGCCCCTCACCTTTTCGAATCCAGCACCGCTTCTTGGTTACGCCGACGCGTTCATCATGGGCGAGGCTGAAGAGCTCATCGGGCCTGCGCTCGACATCTTGTATTCTGCAGAGACCCGCACAGCGCAGCTCGAAGGCCTCGCGAAACTTCCGTCCATCACCGTCCCGGCGATCCACGGAGGGCTACTCGCAAGCATCGCGTCCATCGACGATGATCTGCTGCCCGCGTGGGGCCCCATCCGCACGCCGCACGCGGAGTTTTCGAACATGTTCCTCCTTGAGGCGGAACGCGGCTGCTCGCGCGGGTGCAAGTACTGCGTCATGCGACGCTCGACGAATGGCGGCATGCGCATCGTGCCGAAAGCCAAGATTCTCAGCCTCATTCCCGACGACGCGCCGAAGGTCGGACTTGTCGGCGCGGCCGTGAGCGACCACCCAAAAATCGTCGAGATCCTCAACGAGCTCGCCGACAAGGGCAAGCAGGTGGGCCTCTCGTCGCTGCGTCCCGACCGCATGAACGACGCCTTCGTGAGCGCCCTCGCCCGCGTCGGCTACCGCACGTTGACGACCGCGATGGACGGCACGAGTCAGCGCGTCCGTGCCTCGCTCGATCGCAAAGCGAAGGAAGAGCAAATCGAACGCTGCGCTCGACTCGCCCGCGAGAAGGGCATGGATCGCTTGAAGCTCTACCTGATGGTCGGCACCCCGGGCGAAGGCCCCGAAGACGTGGACGAGTGCGTGCGTTTCACGACGGAACTCTCGCGAATTATCCCGCTTTCGCTTGGCATCGCGCCCTTCGTTTCGAAGCGCAACACGCCCCTCGACGGCATGCCGTTTGCGGGAATCGACGTCGTGCAAGAGCGCCTTGAGCAGCTTCGCCGCGGGGTCAAAGGTCGCGTCGACATCCGGTCCACGAGCGCCAAGTGGGCCTGGGTCGAGTGGGTCCTCGCGCAAGGCGGTGAGGCCGAGGGACTGGCGGTCGCCGATGCGGTGCGCGCCGGCGGAACGTTTGCAGACTACAAGAAAGCCTACAAAGCTCTCGACGAGCTGGGCACCCGGAGTCCCCTGACGCGCAAGCTTCCCGTCGTCGCTGCGTGAACCGCGCCGCGACCGGTGCTAGCTTCGACGACCTCATGGGAGCCCTGAAATTCATCACGCCGGCCGCGCAGCTTGCGTTCATCGTCGTTGCCGCGGCGGCCACGTTCGGCTTTGTGCGCACGGCCCAAGACGGTGAGCTTCGGCGCCGCTGCGGAGCTTTCTGCCTCTCGCACCCGACGTACGCTGCTGCGAACAAAGTCGCGCCGGACTTCGAGCTCGCAGGTCACAAGGGCGAACGCCTCTCGATGGCGTCACTCCGTGGCAAGACGGTGCTCTTGAATTTCTGGTCGATGACGTGTGCACCTTGCATGGAAGAGATGCCCGACCTCGCAGAGCTCGCCAAGACGCTCGCGGACCGGCGCGACATTGCAATCGTCACCGTCTCGACGGACGAGGACCAAGCCGAGTCTCTCGCGGCGCTGAAGGCCGTCATCGGCGGAGAGCCGCCTTTTCCCGTGCTTTTCGATCCGGAGCGCGAGGTCGTCACGAAGCTTTTCGGCACGAAGAAATACCCCGAAACCTGGCTCATCGACGACCGCGGCGTCATCCGCGCACGCTTCGACGGTCCACGTGATTGGACAGGCGGCTTCATGTCCGAGCTCCTCGACCAGACAGCCGGCGGCACGTACTGCCCTGCGGTTTTCTCCGCGGGACGCGAGCTCTCGGGAAACCTCTGCGGCATGCCGTCCCCATGAGCGCGTATCTCCCGCCGCCTCCGCCGACTCTCGTCATCGAAGCGCCGGCCATCGCCGAAGCGCGCGACCAATGCTCCCACGCGGACTGGGCCTACATCGGCTCAGCGCTCGGAACGTTTGCGGCTGCGACCACCGCAGACGTTGCCTATTTTAAGTATGCCGATGCGTTTGCTGCTCGCGCCACGGGCCCCGCACTGATGGGGCTTTCGTGGGGCTGGCTCATGTCCGCGGCGGTATGGGCGCGGCCCCTGTGCGACGACGGCCTCAGGCTTCCTCCCGCGCCGGAAGGTTCGCAGCGTGATCTTCCGGAATTTCGCTGGCTCGGGCCGCTCTTGGGCTTGATGACCGCGCCCGTCATCGTGGCCATCGCCGAGGGGCGAGTGCCGCCCGAATGGCCGTTTCAAGAGCGGTGGATTCGCCTGACCGGCGCGTCGCTCGCAGGACTTGCCGGTTCGTTCTCCTACGAGCTCTGGAACCCCGCTCCGCTTCGAGGCATTCGCACCCTCGACAAAGCGAGCCTTTCGTTCACGGGCACGAGCGCGACGTTCACGCTCACGTTCTGAAGCGCACGGGTAACGCGATCACTCGGTGACGGGGATCTCGAGAGCCATCGCGTCGAGGGCTTTCTTGTATTTTGCACGCAGGTCTTCTGCGCGAGCGTGAAGATCATCGCCCGCATGCGGAGGCGCTTCTTCTTCGAGAACACGCACGGTGACGGTGCCTGGCGCGCACGTCGTCTGGCCCATGGGCCACAGTTCGCGATTGCCGTGCATGACCACGGGCAATATCGGCGCGTCAGCCTCGGCCGCGAGGTGAAAGGCCCCAAGCTTGAAGGGCTGAAGCTCTCCGGTGCGCGAGCGCGTACCTTCGGGAGCCACGATAATCGTGCGATTTTCCGCGCGAATACGTTCCGCTGCGCCCGCGAGTGCTGCCACGGCGGTCGAGCGATTTTTTCGATCGATCGCGACCGCATCAATCGCCCAAGCGAGCTGTCCGAGGACGGGCAAGAACAAGAACTCGCGCTTTATGACGACGGTTGCACCGACGGGCCAGAACGCCGTGGCGACGAAGATGTCGAGCGTCGACGTGTGGTTGATCGTCATCACGCGGCGCCGTGGCACCGCGAACTCTTCGGCCACGCCGGGTTCAAGAACGAGACGCACGCCGCACGCCGCAAGCATCGAGCGACCCCATGCGCGCAGAAGCGGAGCCACGAAGCGACGGCCCGGCAAGAGCCCGGCGCACACGAGCAACGGGGCGAGCACGAACAGCGACACGGTGAACGTGGTCGCTTGCACGAGGAAGCGCAGGGGACGCGGACGGTGCGCTCGAGGTGCAAACATGGTTCGCTCACGAGCATGCCGCGTTGCGCGCGGAGGGCCAAGACCCTGGGGATTCCCGGCGTTTTCGTCGTCGATGCGGTGCAGGAATATGGAGAGCGAGAGAAACTTCGCCGCCTGCGCGTCAGGGGCCTCCGAGAGGAATCGACGCACGCCCCTAGCGTCGTCCCGCTCGGCGACCTACCGTCTTGCACCATGAGCTACTTGCTCGCGATCCTCGGTCTCGCGCTCCTCATGGTCGTCCACGAGGGCGGGCATTTTTTGGCTGCGCGCCGCCACGGCATGCGCGTCACGCGTTTCTCCATCGGCTTCGGTCCGCGCCTCTTCGAGCACCAACCGAAGGGCAGCGAGACGACGTACCAAATCGCTCTCATCCCGTTTCTGGCCTTCGTCCAGATCGACGGAATGAATCCCTTCGACGAGATCGATCCGAACGACAAGGCGAGCTACGCGAACGCGCCTCTTGCCGCGCGGGTGGAGGCCATCGCCATGGGCCCGCTCGCGAACTACGCGTTTGCCTCGGTGCTTCTTTTCTTCGGGTTTTTCCTAGGTGGTCGTGACGTCATCGACGACAAGTCCATGCGGGTCACCGTCATGCCCGACGGAGCGGCGGCGATTGCGGGACTCGTCACCGGCGACAAGATCCTCGAAGTCGCGGGCAAGGGCATCGGCACCTGGGACGACTTGCGCACGACCATCGGAGCGCACCCCGGTGAGGCCGTGCCCCTCGCGTATGAACGCAACGGGCAGCGCATCGTCGTCAACGTCACACCAGGCGCCAAGGGCTCGCCGAGCGAAGGCAAGATCCGCATCATGCCGTCTTTCTCGCACGAGAACGTCGGCGCCGCGGAAAGCCTCGGGCTCGCATTCACAGAGCCCACGCGCGTCGTGTACCTGCAGATTCGCGGCCTCGTTCGTACGCTCACGGGCAAGGAAAAAGCTGAATTCTCAGGACCCGTCGGCATCGCAAAAGAGGTCGCGGGCGCGGTGCGTTCGGGCGTGGGAGACGCACTCAAGACGCTGGCTATTTTGAGCGCATACCTCGGCTGGTTCAACCTGCTGCCGTTTCCGAGTCTCGACGGCGGGCGACTCATCTTCCTCGGCTTCGAGGCCCTCGCACGCCGGAAGCCCGACGCGAAACTCGAAGCCCGCATCCACGCGGTGGGACTCATGCTGATGCTCGCGCTCGTCGCGTTCGTCTCCTGGGGAGACATTTTCAAACGCTAACTTTCGAACGCTAAGAGCGAGCCCGCGAGCCCCGACGACCGCCTTGCCTCAGCGACCGTTTAGGGGAACCGCAAGAACGCACCGGGTACACGCTCGCAAAGCACGAAAAAAGCCATGGGCACGCTCGGCACCCATGGCTGTACGCGCTGTACTTTGCACACGTCTCACGCGACGAGCGCGTGATGCATCACCAGACGCGGCAGGCGTTTTCTCGGATCATCGCATCGCCGGCTTTGCAGGCGAATGCCTCGCGGAACGCAGGCATGTTCGTGAGCGGGCCGTTGACGCGAAACTTCGGTGGCGAGTGCGGGTCCGTCTTCACGCGGAGGCGCTGCATCTCTGGACGCTGGTTCGTGCACCAGGACTGCGCGTACGCATAGAAGAACGTCTGCTGCGGGGTGAACCCTGCGCTGCCCGTCTTGCTGGCTTCGGCGTCGCTCATCATCGCCTGGTAGGCGAGGTTGATGCCGCCGAGGTCCGCGAGGTTCTCGCCGAGCGTGAGCTTTCCGTTCACGTGGAGATCATCGATTGGAACAAAGTCGTTGTATTGTGCAACCACACATTCGGCGCGCTCGTCGAAGCCCTTCGAGCAGGCCGGCGTCCACCAATCGGTGAGGTTGCCCTTCGCGTCAAACTGGCGGCCCTCGTCGTCGAAACCGTGCGTGAGCTCGTGCCCCATGACCATGCCAATGGCGCCGAAGTTCGCGCTCTTCGCGTTCTGCGGTCCGTAAAACGGCGGCTGCAAGATGCCCGCGGGGAAGACCATTTGGTTGGTCTGCGCGTCGTAATACGCGTTCACGTCCGGCGGGCTCATGAACCATTCTTCGCGGTCCACGGGCTTTCCGACCTTCGTCATTTGGCGGGCGTTTTCAAAAGCCTCGGCCGCAAGCACGTTGCCGAAGTGGTCGCCGGCCTTCACCGCGAGTCCCTCGTAGCTGCGCCACTTGGACGGGTGCACCACCTTGTTCACGATGGCGCGGACCTTTTCAAAAGCCTTCGCGCGCGTCTCGTCGTCCATCCACGCGAGCGTCGGAAGGCGTGCCTCCATCGAGGCCTCGATCGCCATGATGAGCTTCTGCACGGCGTCCTTGCCGCCATCGCCAAGCGTCTTAGCGACGAAGGGCTGCGCGAGAGCCTCGCCCATGCCGTCGTTGACGAGACCGACGCAGCGCTTCCAGCGGATTTCGCGGGTCTTTTGGCCCGTGAGTGCCGCCTTGTAGGCGAACGCCGCATCGTCGAACGGCTTCGAAAGTTGCGTGGCCGTCGAGCTCAAAATGCGCGCTTCAAGGTAGCTCTTCACGAGGGGGAGAGGCTCCTTGTCGAAGCGCTCCGGGAGCGCCTTCATGTACGCGACCATCGACACGTTGATGGCCACCGCATCGGAGACCTTCATCATCTTCAAGTAGGTCTTCCACGAGAAGCCCGGCGCGAGCGACTCAACCTTCGCGAGGTCCATCTTGTTGGTGACCTTCTGTGGGTCACGGCGATCGACCTTGTTCATCATGTGTTCGGCGAGACGCTTCTCGAGGCCGTACACGTCCTCCGCAAGCTGCTTGGCCGCCGCGGGCTTCTTGCCCGAAAGCGTGAAGAGCGTTTCGAGGTATTTGCGGTATGCGGACTGTACTTCCTTCGTCTTCGCGTCGTCGTCGAAGTAGTAATCGCGGTCCGGAAGGCCGATGCCGCCCTGCACGAGGTCGCCGATCATCTGCGACGAGTCCTTCGCGTCGGGCGTCGGACCGAAGGCGAAGAACGCGGGAATTCCCTGCGTATGGAGCGCAGCGAGCGTTTCGGCGAGGTTCTTTTTGGTGAGGCGGTTCACTGTCGTGAAGATGGGCGCGAGCGGCTTGGCTCCCCGCTTCTCGATGGCGCTCTCGTCCATGCACGCGCCGTAAACCGAGGCCATCTCTTTGCCGAACGCGACGCCGCCAGTCTTGCCCGCGGAGAGGTCCGTGAGAATGGCCTTCAAGAGTTCTTTGTTCTTCTCGTCGATGACGCTGAAGCTCCGCGTCCACCCGGCCTTGTCATCGGGGATGGGTGTATTCTTCAACCAAGCGCCACACGCGTGCTGGTAGAAGTCCGTGCACGCGCTCGTGCTCTCGTCGATGGCGGAGCGGTCGAGCCCGGGGCCTTGCGCATAGCTCGGCGCCACCACGGTCGCGGACGAGGCCTCCATCACGGGCATGGCAGGCGGCACCGCGGCTTCGGGCGAACACGCCACGGCGGAAACGGACAGCAAAGCAGCGGGAATCGTGAGGGCTCGGATGCGCATCGGCGCGCACCGTACACGATCACCGAAGAATGTCAGCGAGGGCTTCGTCGACCGCTCGGAAGCGAAAGTGAAACTGGAATTCCTGCAATTTTGCTGGAACGACCGGTACGCCCGTGAGCAAGGCCTCGGCGCGCTCCGAGCCCAGCGCGAGGGCGAGCGCAAAGCCGGGAACCGGAACAATTGCGGGGCGGTGAAGCGCGCGGCCGAGAGCCTTTGTGAACGCGCTCATCGTGTCGAGGGCCGGGGCCACGAGATTCACGGGACCTTCGAGGCCGTCCGTGTCGACGAGAAGGAGGAGCGCGGCGACCGCGTCGGCGAGGTGAATCCACGGGAAGGCTTGCTTGCCCGACCCGAGGGGCCCGCCGACGCCTGCGCGAAACGGCGGAAGCATCTTCGCGAGGGCTCCGCCGTGCTTTCCAAGAACAAGGCCGATTCGTGGATGCACGATGCGCACGCCTTGCCCCGCGGCCCCGCTGGCCGCCTGCTCCCACGCCTGCGCAAGGGTCGCCAAGAAGCCATCCCCTGCATGTCCGCTTTCACTCTGCGGGCTGCTCTCTATCCGTGAACCGTAATACCCAATGGCCGAGGCGCTCACCCAGACCCGCGGCTTCGACGACGCGGCGCGAATGGCTTCTGCGATCGCGGTCGTGCCGATCACGCGCGAGTCCACGAGGGCCTTCTTGCGCGCGTCCGACCAGCGCGCATCGAAGACGCCCTCGCCTGCCAAATGAATGATGGCGTCCACGCCTTCGACCCAGGCCGCCGGCTCCCGCGACGCGTCCCAACGCTCGAAGCGAAGACTCCCTCGCGCAACAGCATTCGCCTGTGCTTTTGCTGGGTTCCGCGTCAGCACGACGACCTCGTCCCCGCGGGCGAGCAGAGCTTCGACGAGCGCCGTTCCGACGAAACCCGTACCGCCCGTCACCGCAATGCGTTTGCCCATGGCCGGTCCGATGCGGGCGCTCGCGTTTGGTCGCGTCACCACCGCAGAACGACCTTGCCGACGGTGCGGCCGCTTTCGAGTTTTTGGTGCGCCTCGCCCACGCTCGCGGCGGGCACCTCCACGACCGGTGGCGCCACAAGTTGGCCCTGCGCGACGCCGTCGAGAAACCCGCCCATGGCCCGCTCAAGAAGCTCTGCCTCATCGAAAAGGTACGACAGGTTGAAGCCAAACACGGCCTTGTTGTCGTTCGTCATGGCGAGCGGATCAAAGCGCGGCGTGCGGAGCCATTGCCAGGCCAAACGCAGCCAATCGGTTCGACCTCCACCCCGGCGAAACATCGTATGAAAGCCGTAAATCACGAGGCGCCCGGGCGTAGCGAGAAGGTTGTAGCTTGCACGCAGTGTCTCGGCTCCGTTTGCATCGAGGACGACCGCGTACCCTTCGGGAGCAAACGCGCGAGCCTCGTCGATCCACGTCCGCGAGCCCTCGGGCTTCACGCTTACGGCGTCGCAGCCGAAGCGGAGCGCGGCGTCCTTCTTGTGCTCGGACCCGACGACGCCGAAGACGCGGCAGCCACGTGCGCGGGCCAGCTGCGCGATGGCGCCACCCACGCCACCTGCCGCCGAATGCACCAAAACGGCTTGGCCTTTTTTCGCAGCACCGAGTTCGACGAGCCCATAGAACGCCGTGAGAAATGCCACGGGAAACGCTGCCGCCTCCGCAAGACTGAACGACGCTGGACGCTTGAACACGAAGCGACGATCGAGAACAAGGCGGCTCGCGTAGCCACCAAACTTCGAGACGCCGAAGACCTCGTCGTTGACGGCCAAGTCCCTCACGTCGGCCCCAACGGCTGCGACACGCCCCGACCACTCGAAGCCGAGGCACATCGGGTAGCCGATCTGCTTGTTCGCCGATTCGTAGAGGCCTTGCCTCGCGACAACATCCGCAAAATTGACGCCGGAATACGCTGTATCGATGACGACTTCCGAGGCCTTGGGTTCCGGCGGGTCGGCACAGGTTTCGAGCTCAAGGGCTTTCCAGGAACCGGGCTTCTTGATGACGATGCGCTTCACACCACGGGGACTAGCGCGCCTGCACGACGCCCCAAAGACGAACGCGCGAGAGCCGAAGCACCCGCGCGTTTGAACCTTCGGAGAAGTGAACCGTTACCGTCGGCGCCAGGGCGTCGCGCTGATCGCATTGCCGAGGCTCTGCATCGATGCGCCGGCCTCGTACTGGAAGCGCACGCGAATGCGCTCGCCCGCGGTGACATGGATCGGTTCCGGAAGTGGAATGGACATGTAGTTCATGTGCCAGTCGCTCGATCGGCCTTCCTTCGGGAAGATGCCGACGACGTTCTTCGTGATGAAGCGAAGCGCGTTGATCGTCCCCGTTGAGTCGATGGTCATGAGGCGATCGAAGACGAAGTCGACGGGCGTCTCACGGGCGTATTCGACGATGGCGTAGACCTCGGGTGAACCGAGTTCGACAGTGGGTCCGGAGTTGATTCCGGCCTGGAAAAACAGGGGGACCGGGGCCACGTAGCCGCCGAAGTCATACGGCTGGTAAACGGGCTGCACCGCGAGGATCGTCGCCTCGGGAATGATGAGCGGAATGCCGCGGCCAAAGTGCGCCTCGTGGCGGGCCTTGAAGTCTTCGAGAACGGCGATTTGCTTTTCGCGAACGAGACCCGCGTGGAGCATCTCGCAGATGACGACATCGGCCGGCTCGTCGGGAACGAACGTGCGCGCGTCGCCGTCGAAGACCGTGACCTTGTGGCTCGCGCCATTCGCTTCGATGAAGCGTCGCGCCGCGGCCGCCACGTGCGGGATGCGCTCGATGCAGCTCACCTTGCGTGCACGCTTCGAGGCGAGGAAGCTCAGGATGCCGGTGCCGCCGCCGAGTTCGACGACGTGCGCGTCTTCGGGAATGAGCTTCTCGATGGCCTCTTGAAAGGCGCTGATGCGGCCTTCGTCAGACAGCATCTGGCCGTGGTAGTGAAGCGGGATGAATTGCCCGAGGTAGGCATCGTCGTCCATGCGGTCAGAAGGGACGATTTCCGCCGAGCGGCGCTTCGAGGGGATGGCGATGATTTGGGCGGGAGCGGCTGCGCTCATGAAATCCTCCGGGTGGGTTCAGGCCCCATGGAGCAAGGGCCCTGCCAACTTTTGTCGTCCGCCAACATTCTGTGTTTTCGCTGTTTTTCTTGCGATTCGGGTGCCAGCCCGTTGACGCTCGTCGGAACATGGACGCTCGTTCAGTGACGCTTCGTTGACGCCTGCCCCGTGCGCCCCCTTCGTGGCACCTCGGACGACAGACCGTCCGCGCGCAGCACCGTGGTAGGGGCCGACGCGTGCACCTTGGTCCTACCCTCTTCGAGACCGTCGTCCTGGGCATCATCCAGGGCATCACCGAGTTCCTTCCCATCTCCAGCGATGGGCACTTGGCGCTGGCGCAACGCTTCTTCGGCCACGAGCCGTCGCTCGCGCTCACGGTCTTGCTGCACGCAGGAACGCTCGCCGCCACCATCGTGGTGCTTCGTGAGCGCGTGATGGCAGGCTTGCGCGAGGCCTTCGCGGCGCTCTCGGCACCAAGCACGCTGCAAGCCAGTCAAGGCGGGCGCGATGCGGTGGCCATCATCGTCGCGACCATTCCGACGGGCATCGTGGGCCTCTCGTTGAAGCACTCGGTCGAAGCGTGGAGCGACTCGCCGACCATCATTGGCGTGTGTTTGCTGGGCACCGCCGCCGCTGTGATCATTGGCTCGCGCGCACCGGAAGGCAAGCGCACCGAACCCACGCTCAGTGCTGCGGCGCTCGTCGGAGTCGCGCAAGGACTCGCCGCTCTTCCTGGTCTTTCCCGCTCCGCATGCACCATCGCGGCGCTGCTATGGGCCGGCGTTGGACGTCAGCGCGCGTTCGAACTCTCGTTTTTGCTCTCGCTTCCGGCGGTCGCGGGCGCACTCCTTCTCGAAGGTCGCAAAGCGTTTAGCGAAGGCACCGATCCGCTCGCGCTCGTGGCGGGCACCCTCGTGAGCTTTGCCTTTGGCGTCGTTGCGCTCCTCGCGCTCAAGCGCATTCTCGCATCCGGCCGCCTTGCGGTATTCGCCATCTACCTCGTGCCCCTCGCCCTCGCATGCCTCGCGTGGGGCCACGCCGCTCCCTGAGTTCTTTCGCCCACGAGCACCCCATGAACGTCGAGAAGCCTACGAATCTTTACGCGGTGATCATGGCCGGCGGCGCAGGCACGCGCTTCTGGCCCGCCTCGCGCGAGAAGCATCCGAAACAGTTCCTCGCCCTCGGATCGCGGGCCGACGAGTCGCTCCTCGAAGCGACCGTGAACCGCATCGTGCCGCTCATCCCCGAAGAGCGCATCTTCATTGCCACGGGTCGACACCTCGAAGCGAAAACGAAGGCGCTGCTGCCGCGCGTGCCTCCCGCAAACATTCTCGCGGAGCCGCTCGCACGCAACACCGCACCGTGCATCGGCTGGGCCACCGCCGCCATTCAGCGCCATGATCCGCAAGGGATTGTCGTCGTGCTGCCAAGCGATCACGTCGTCACGAACGAAGAAGAATTTCGCCGCGTGTTGCTGAAGGCCACCGAAGCGGCCGCGCGCGGCTTCATCACGACCGTGGGCATCGTGCCCACGCGCCCCGAGATTGGCTACGGGTACATCGAGAAGGGTGAGGAGATCTCGGGCGGCATTCGCCGTGCCGCGCGCTTCACCGAGAAGCCCCCGATCGCGGTGGCGCAGAGCTACCTCGCGGACGGAAGTCACTTGTGGAATGCAGGTATGTTTGTCTTCCGCGCCGACGTCATGCGCCAGGAGATCGCCACGCACCTTCCCGAGCTCGCGTCGGGCCTCGCCGTGCTCGACAGCGCCGCACGCGAAGGGCGCGAGAAGAGCATTCTCGACGAGGTTTTTCGGCGACTTCCGAGCATCAGCATCGACCACGGCGTCATGGAGCATGCGGAGCAAGTGGCCGTCGTCCCCGGCGACTTCGGCTGGTCCGACGTGGGCTCGTGGCAAACCGCATGGGAACTCGCCGAGAAGGACGAAGACGGAAACGCGATACCCGCGCACGCCATCACGTTCGACGCGCGCGGCAACCTCGTGCGCGACTTGCGACGCTCGACGAAGGGCAAAACCATCGCGCTCATCGGCGTCACGGACCTCGTGATCGTGGAAACCGACGACGCGCTCTTGGTGCTTCCGCGCGATCGTGCGCAAGACGCAAAGCTCGCGGTGCAGGCGCTCAAGTCCAGCGGGAAAACCGAGCTTATCTGACCGCCCGCGTCCTCGTTACAGCTTGGGCAGCGTGACGCCGGTCTGGCCTTGGTACTTGCCGCCGCGATCTTTGTAGCTCGTCTCGCAGGCTTCGTCGGACTCGAGAAACAGCATCTGTGCGACGCCTTCGCCTGCATAAATGCGTGCGGGAAGCGTGGTCGTGTTCGAGAACTCGAGGGTGACGTGCCCTTCCCATTCGGGCTCGAGCGGCGTGACGTTCACGATGATTCCGCAGCGCGCGTACGTCGACTTGCCGAGGCAAATGGTCAGCACGGTGCGCGGAATGCGGAAGTATTCGACCGTGCGCGCCAGGGCGAAGCTGTTCGGCGGAATCGTGCAAACGTCACCGACGAAGTCCACAAAGCTCGTCGGATCGAAATTCTTTGGGTCCACGACGGCCGAGTTCACGTTCGTGAAGATCTTGAATTCCCGGGCGCAGCGCACGTCGTAGCCGTACGACGAGGTGCCGTAGGAGACGATGCGTTGGCCGTCCACGTACTTGACCTGGCCGGGCTCGAACGGCTCGATCATGGCGTGTTCTTGGGCCATCTTGCGAATCCAACGGTCCGAACGAATCGACACGGGTCACCCCCAAAGCTTCCTGCTGACGCGCCTGGTCAAGAACCGGGCCCAGCAAACGCTTATTCAGCACAACTCGACCTCGACGCAAAGCGAGCAACTTGTCGTCGGGCACGGAGCAGCATATGGGTTGTTCATGGCCCGCCAGGTCCGAGTTCTCATCGTTGACGACAGCGCTGCCGCACTTGCGGCGATGAAAAAGGCGCTGGAAACGGCGGGCTATGCGGTGAAGACCGCAAAGAGCATCGACGAAGCCGTTCCCACCATCGGCGGAGCCGAAGTGGTCGTCGTGGATTTCCACATGCCAGGCCAAGACGGCGGCCCCGGGCTCGCGCGCTTGAAGGCCGCAGCGGAACAGGCGGGCAACGGCCGCGCCAAGTTCTACTTGCACACGTCCGACCCCATCGAAGGCGCGAATCACGGCAAATACGGGTTCGACGGCCTGCTCCTTTACAAGGGCAATCTGCCGCGGCTCGTCGCGCAGCTCGAAGCCATTCGCCCCAAGTGAATCCGCGCTGAGAGGCCCGTGGGTCTCGCGCAAAACCAACCGCTGCACGACTTCGAGTTAGCCGTTGCGGTGCGCGCGCTCGTCCGGATGTTCGTTGTAGAATGCATCAAGGCTCTCGCGCGTGATGTCGACCACGATGCGCCCCGGCCGTTCGATCTTCGCCTGACAACCGAGCCGCGAATTGGCGCGCACGTCGAAGGCTTTGTCGAGAACGTCGTTCTCTTCGTCCTCGAGCTCCGACAAGAGAGCGCCGCCCTCTTTCACGTACACGTGGCACGTCGAACACGCGCAGACGCCGCCGCACGCCGACCCCTCGGGGAAGTGGCCTTTTTGCGCAGCGACAAGGAGCGAGGTGCCGATGCCGACACGGACCTCGCCGCGCCCTTCGAAGACAACGATGGCTTCAGCAGAATCGCTCATGATGCGCCTCCTTGCATGAGCGCGGGCTTCGCGTCCACATCGTCGATGGTCCGCCCCGCGAGTGCTTCGGCGATCGCATGATTCATCCTGCGCACCGCGAAGGGCTTCGTCACCGCATCGACGTGTTCCATCGCACGGCGCATCACGTCCGCGTCCGAGCCCTCGACGGCCGCTTGAAGCGCTCGAAGCGCCTCATCGATAATCTCGCGTTCGCCCTCTTCGAGCATGCGCGCATCGGCCTTGAGCGCTCGCTCTGCCGCACGTCCCAGGCGCTCGCATTCGCTGCGCGCTTCCGCGATACGGCGGCGCAGGAGATCCGCCTCGCCCTGGTCGTACGCTTCGAGAAGCATCGTCTCGACCGTCGCATCGTCGAGACCCGACGACGGTTTCACCTCGACGACTTGCTCGACGCCCGTGGTGGTTTCCACGGCGTGAACGCTCAAGATGCCATCGGCGTCGACGCGAAACGATACCTCAAGCCGTGCCAAGCCTGCAGCCATCGGGGGAATGCCCTTGAGGACGAAGTGCGCAAGACTTCTGCAGTCTGCAGCTATCTCACGCTCGCCCTGAACCACGTGGAGATCGAACCCCGTCTGTCCGTCTTCGGCCGTCGTGTACGAGGCGCGAGCGCCCGCGGGAATGGTCGTGTTTCGCGGGAGAATCTTGTCGACCACGCCGCCGCCAACCTCGATGCCAAGCGAAAGCGGAAGCACGTCGAGAAGCAGCACCTCCGGCATGTTTCCCGCGCCCGCGAGGATGTCGGCTTGAATGGCAGCCCCAAGGGCCACCGCCAGATCCGGGTCGACGTCCGTGAGCGGCGTCTGTCCGAAGACCTGCTCCACGAAGCGCTGCACCGCCGGAACGCGCGTTGAACCGCCGACGAGGATCACGCCGTCGAGGGCATCGGGCTTCACCTCCGCATCGCGAAGCGCTCGCTTGCACGCACGACCGGTTCGATCGAGCAGCGGCATCACGAGCGCGTCGAAGCGACTGCGTGTAAGTTGCACACGTTTTCCGGCAAGGACCGATCCGTCTTCGAGGACGTACTCGGCGCTCTCGGCCCCCGTGAGCGCATGCTTCAACGCCTTTGCGGCCGTGAGCAACGCCCGGGAGACGAGCGCCGAGTGCGTCACCTCGTCCGCAAGACCGAGGTCGTCCGCGAGTGCTTCGGCGACCACGCGGTCCATGTCGTCACCACCAAGCTGGCTGTCGCCACCCGTGGATTTCACCTGAAAAACGCCGTCGTCGAGATGAAGAATGGTGATGTCGAACGTTCCGCCACCAAGGTCGTACACCGCGAAGAGACCGTTCTTTTTTTGATCGAGTCCGTACGCGAGAGCGGCCGCCGTGGGTTCGTTGATGAGCCGGAGCACCTCGATGCCCGCCATCTTCGCGGCTTCTTTCGTTGCCTGTCGCTGCGTGTCGTCGAAGTACGCGGGGACCGTGATGACCGCGCCGCCGATGCGTCCGAGATCGTCTTCCGCGCGCTGGCGAAGCTCCGCGAGAATGTACGCGCTCACTTCGATCGGCGTGACCGGGTGGTCGATGCCCACGTCGAAGCGCACGAGATTGGCTTCACCGGGCTTGGGTGCGACGAAGGTGTAAGGCCCAAGGCGCCGCGTTTCCGAGTCGTCGTTCGCGCGGCCGATGAAGCGCTTCACGCTGACGATGGTTTCCTTCGGCTGGAGCGCCGCTCGTTCGCGGGCTCGCGTTCCGACGATGACGTCGCCGCTTTTATCGAAGCACACGACGCTAGGAACGAGGGTCTCTCCGTTGCAGTCCGCGATGGGAATCGGGCACTCGTTCGAGATGCACGCCACGATGGAGTTCGTGGTGCCAAGGTCGATGCCAATGGCGCGCGGAGGAGCTTTGGGGTCGTGGATTTCGAGAAACATGCGAAGTCGTGATCGTTGCGAAAAAGCAGGGGCGCGCGGCAGCAGGCGAAGCGTTTGGTTGACGCGCTACGCGTCGGCGGTGAGGTCGCCAAGCTCGTCGAGGAGGCGTCGATGAAAACGGAGTTCGGCGAGCAGTCGGGCCGGCGGTCCGTTCGTCGCGTCGCCGCCATCGAGGGCAGAAGAGAGGGCAGCGAGGCACCTGTCCGCGTCGAGAGTCGCCGCCTGCTCGAGCGTGAGGAGCGCCGCGGGGCCCTTCGCTTTCGCCGACTCGAGCTCCTCGCGCCGCTCCATCATCGCCATGAGAAACGAGGCCGAGGGCTTCGCGTCCGCGCCGTCGACGGGCTCGTCACGCAACGCAAGCAACGCTTCCGCACGACGAACAGGGGATCGCAGCACGCGCCATGCTTCGTTGACCGCCACCGCTTCGTCGAGGGTGCGGCGTCGCTCCGATGGCATGCTTTGCACGTGACGATCCGGATGCAGCGCACGCGAGAGATCGCGATGCACGCGCTCGAGCTCCGTGAGGTCCACGGCGAACTTGGGCTCAACCCCGAGGCGCGCAAAAGGATTCATGCAGACTACACAGTGAACGAGTGGCCGCAGCCGCAGTTGGTCTTCTCGTTTGGGTTCACGAACTTGAAGCCCTGACGCATGAGCGTCTTCTCCCAATGGAGTTCGCCGCCCGCGAGGTAGACGAGGCTTTTGGGGTCCACGAGCACACGGACACCTTCGACCTCGATGACCCGGTCGCGCGGGTGAGGCGGACCGTCGTCAAACTCGATGACGTAGGAAAACCCCGAACAACCGCCACCGCGGATGCCCACACGCAGGCTCGCGTCGGGCGTTCCGCGCTTGTCGATCTGACGACGAATGGCGCGCGCGGCCTCGACAGAGACCGTGAACGAGAGGCGCGATTCCGGCGTCGGCTCACTGCCGGATGGGGCGGTCGTCGGCGTCGCGGTCGAAACGGTCTCCATGACTAGGCACTCCCGCCGGCGGTCTTGGCGACCTGCTTGGCGCGGTAATCGGCGATGGCCGCTTTGACGGCGTCTTCCGCGAGGACCGAGCAGTGGATCTTCACGGGCGGCAAGTTGAGCTCCTCGACGATCGAGGTGTTCTTCAAGCCCGCGGCCTCGTCGAGGGTTTTGCCCTTGAGCCACTCGGTCGCCAGTGACGACGAGGCGATGGCGCTGCCGCAGCCGAAGGTCTTGAAGCGCGCGTCTTCGATGACTCCGCCGTCGCCGACTTTGATCTGCAAGCGCATGACGTCGCCGCACGCAGGCGCGCCCACAAGGCCCGTGCCTACGTTCGGGTCGTCCTTGTCGAGGGTGCCGACGTTGCGCGGATTCTCGGCGTGCTCGATGACTTTGTCGCTGTATGCCATAATCTATACTCCGTATGACTCAATGAAGCTTGCGGTGGGGAAGGCCGCCCGAGCGCGGAAGACGAGGGGCTCGAGACCCGTCGCCTCTGGCTATTAATGAGCGACCCACTGCACCGACTTCAAGTCGATGCCGTCTTTGAACATCTCGTAGAGAGGCGATAGTTCGCGGAGCTTCTGCACCTTTTTGACGACGAGTTCCGCGACGTAATCGACCTCTTCATCCGTCGTGAAGCGGCCAAGTCCGAAGCGAATGCTCGAGTGCGCGAGCTCTTCACCTACGCCGAGCGCACGAAGCACATACGACGGCTCGAGACTCGCCGACGTGCAGGCGGAGCCCGACGAAACGGCCACGTCTTTGATGCACATCATGAGCCCCTCGCCTTCGACGAACGCGAAGCTCAGGTTCAGGTTGCCCGGGAGACGATGCGCGGCCGAGCCGTTGAGGTAGACTTCTTCGAGCGCGCTCGTGATCTTGCCGTGAAGACGCTCGCGCTGCGCGAAGATGCGCTCGGACTCGGCGACGCCCTCTTCCGTGAGGATTTGCGCAGCTTTTCCGAAGCCCACGATGCCCGGCACGTTGAGGGTGCCACTGCGCATGCCGCGTTCGTGACCGCCGCCGTCCATCTGCGCGACGAGGCGCACGCGGGGCTTCGAGCGCCGCACGTACAGAGCTCCAACGCCCTTCGGGCCATACATTTTATGCGCCGTGATCGACGCGAGATCGACGTTCATTGCCTCCACGTCGAAAGGCACTTTGCCGATGCCCTGGACCGCGTCGGTGTGAAGGAGCACGCCGCGCGCGCGGCACATGCGACCGATGTCGGCGAGGGGCTGGACGGTGCCAATCTCGTTGTTCGCGAACATCACGGAGACGAGGATGGTGTCGGGGCGAAACGCAGCCTCAAGGCGATTCAGATCGATGCGGCCATCGGTCTCGACCGGCAGGTACGTGACCTCGAAGCCCTCTTTTTCGAGGCGCTTGCACGTGTCGAGGACCGCCTTGTGCTCGATCACCGTGGTGATGATGTGGCGCCCCTTGTCGCGGTAGAAATCCGCGACGCCCTTGATGGCGAGGTTGTTCGACTCGGTGGCGCCGGACGTGAAGACGATTTCCTTTTCGCTCGAGGCTCCCACGAGCTTCGCGATGCGCTCGCGCCCAAGGTCGACCGCGGCCTCGGCGTGCCAGCCGAACGCGTGATTTCGCGACGCCGCATTGCCGAAGTGCTGCGTGAAATACGGCAGCATTTCCTCGAGTACCCGCGGGTCGACGGGGGTCGTGGAATGGTAGTCCATGAAGATGGGGAACTGGATGGTCATCGATCAGCTCGCGTGAAGGCCGGCGACGAGGTCCGGCATGGGGTCGTGGCAGTCGTGGTGGTCGCACGTGGTGCAGGCGTGGAGCACCGTCGCGGGCTCGCACACGTCGCAGGCTTGGAGGTACGCGAGGCTCTTCTCGAGGTCGGTTTCGAGTTCACGAAGGCGAGCGATTTGCTCGCGCGTAGCCGACAGCTTGATCGCGTATTGTTCATGGACGCGTGCCATTGCCGCCGGTGCAACCGCCGAACTTTCGAAGTCGCGGGCGAGTCCTTGGATGTCGCCCAGGCTGAAGCCGAGCTCCTGCAAGTGGCCAATCCACTTGATGCGACGCACCGAGTCGTTGCCGTAGAGGCGGAATCCGCCCTTGCTTCGCGACTGCGGCCGGAGCAGCTCGAGCTCTTCGTAAAGATGGAGCGCGCGAATGCTCTTGCCCGTTTCCCGTGCCAAATCGCCGACTTGCAACAACACCGCGCTCACGTCGGACGTGGACGCGGGCGGAGCGGCTGGGGCGATGGGGAGGCGGACGGTCATGACTCTTACCCTTACGTGAGGGTACGAGTTTCTTAGGACCAGCGCCAGGGTGCGTCAAGGCATGGAGCACCTTGTTTGGTCCATTCCGCCGGGGCGGTGCCGCCCCTCGAAACAAAAAGCGCCACCCCTCCGAGCAGAGGGGCAGCGCTTCCATCACAGGGCCTCACGAAACGTCGTGCACGCCTGGCGACGGACCGAACTCAGGGCATCGTGACGTGGACGCCGCAGAGGAAGTACGTGCCCGTGTTCGTCGCCGATCGACCGGTGGCCGAAACTTGGAGGACGGCCGTGCCCGCCGCCGTGATGCCAACCGCAGCTTTGGACGCGAAGCGCGAGGTTGACCACGAGAGGTCCGCGATGGCCGTCTCGTTTTCCGCCTGCTTCGAGACGCCGTCGACGAAGAGTTCGACCTTCACGCCTTCGAGGCCGGAACCGTTGCGAATCGAGCCGCAAGAAAGGGCCACGCTATCGTTGACGCCCACCGGGAACGAGAAGCTGTCGGCGAGGTCGCCCGCGGGCAGGTAGCCAAGGATGTAGCCGTCCTTGAGCTTCGCATTCGTCGCGTCCGCCGTGAGGGTCAGCGCCTGCGCGCTTGCGAGCGTGTCGTTCGTATTCGCTCCGAGCGACTCGGTTTCCGGCGTGTTTGTCGTGCTGAAGTCGAGGGTCGTGGCGTAGAAGTCGTTCGCGCCTGCCGTGGTGCCGGCCGGGTGGCTGAACGTCACGTAGTAGTCGCCCGCTTCGATGGGGGCCGAGAGACCCTCGGACATCTTCTCGACGTTGCCCGCGGGCGGCGAAAGCTGGGCGATGATCGTGCCGTCGAGCTTCTGGACGGTGACCGTGAAACGCGCCATCGACGAGCCGTAGCTCGCGGTGGCCGGAGCGACGGGGGTTCCGATGGGTGGAACGATGACGCTGATGCTCTTCGACCCGGCTGGGGCGGTGAACTTGTACGTGTCCACGTCGCTCGCCGTGCCCAGGATTCCCATGACGTGGGTGTAGCCACCAGGACCGGGCGCGAACGCCTTGAGCTTGCCCGTTTGTGGCGCCGCGATCGTGTCGTTCGGTTCCACGTCGAAGCTCACCGTCGCAGCGGCAGGGTCGACCTTTCCCGCAAAGAACGTGTAGTTTGCATCGGTTGCAACGCCGCTCGCCTGACCGCCCCACGTCGCGAAATCCGTGACTTGCACGCAAAGCGTCGCGTCGGCGGGGGCGCGGTAATACATGTCGGCGTCGGTGGTTACGCGCGGAAACGCGTCGTCAACGCTCGCGAGAAGCGTCGTGCCGTTCGCGTTGAAGATCGACAGCGTCGTGTCGACAATCTCTTCGCCCGTGTCCGCCGTCGCCGCCGTGTCGGCGCCGAGAATGAGGAAGTCTCCGGCCTTGACCGTCACCGCGTAGAAGACCTTCTTGCCCGCTTCGTCGAGCGTCCCCGTGACTTCAGCGCCGAGGTCAGCGGTGATGGCGTTGGCGCACGACGAACCCTCAACAGGCCCCGCGTCGACGGCAGCATCGGCCCGAGGCGTCGAGCCGGCGTCTTTGCCCGCGTCTACGCCCGCATCGGCGACGGCGGTCGACGACGAATCGCTCGACCCGCACGCGTACGCCCCAAACGACACGATTCCTGCAAGCGCAAATACGCTGATCCAATCCTTACGCATAACGTCTCCTCCCACGGGGAGGCCCGAAGCAGGCCCCCAAACTTGCCGGACTCATGGCGGAGTCACGCACGACACGCAAGACGGAAGCGTCAGATTCCTTGGCTTGCTTCAACGAAACGCGCGACTTGCGCGCCGCGCAGAACCCGGTCGTCCTCAAGACGCACCACGTCGAGCTCGAGGGCGCCTGACCCGCAACGCACAAACGCGCGATCGCCGTCTACCCAGGCCTCACCCGGCGAGAGCGCTGCAGGAGCCGCGTCCCGAACCGAGACACGCACGAGGGTCACGAGCGTTTCGCCTACTTCTGTCCACGCACCTGGCCACGGCGACGCAGCTCGTATGCGCCTCGAAATACGTGACGCATCCCATGACCATACGATCGAAAGATCGTCGTCTTCAAGGGCGGGCGCCTCGGTCGCAAGGTTCTCGTCTTGGGGCAAAGCCTGCAAAGCGTCGCCCGAACGCACGCGGCCAAGAAGATCGCGCAGCACCGCGAGGCTCGGTCGGTCGAGTCGCTTGGCGAGCTTCCAGCCGTTCACGTCGTCGTCGATGGGCACCGTTCGCTGGGCCAGCACGTCGCCCACGTCGTACTCGACCTCGAGACGATGCGCGCTCACGCCCGTCACCGCGTCGCCCGCATCGATGGCCCAAAAAATGGGATCGGGTCCGCGATGTCGCGGAAGAAGCGACGGATGGACGCCAAGCGTTTGCCCGCCGAAGCTCTTGAGCCACGCGGGGGGAACGCGCTTCGTCCAAAACCAGCTCACCAAGTAGTTTGCGCCTTGTTCGCGTACGCGTCGCAGCGTGGGACCGTCTAGTTTCGGCGTTACGGCCACGCGGTCGCCAAAAACGCGTTGAGCCCGACGCGTCCCCAGCGAGTCGCGCCTCGAAAGGCCAACCCACGCGAGATCATGCCCATCGCGTTCGAGGAGCAAAGCGCCAAGCGGAAGGCCCACGTAGGCGAGACGAAGAGGTTCGGTCGACACCGCGTCGCGCGTCAGGGCTTTACGGCGGGCGTCGGCTCGTCGCCTACCTGGCGAAGCAGCGCGTTGCGCGTCGAATGCTCGACGAGTTGCCAGAGCTGCGCACGGTCCGTCGTTCGACCGAGGAACCCGATCGGAATGCGAAAACCGCCCTTGTCACGGCGACCGCCACCGTACGCGCGGCCAAGCTCGTCGTGGCCAAACGCGTTCTCGAGCCACACGGACGGCTCAACGCTCGGCGAATGCGTGCGGAGCGAGCCCTCGATGTACTTGTCCCCGACCACGCCGTAGACGACGACCGTGTCGATGTCTTCGCGACGCGCGAGAAAATCCGCGGATTGCGCGATGGTGTCGCGGTCCGCTTCGCTCACGAAGCCGACGCCGGCGATCGCAAAGTTTCGACGAACGATGAGCGACCCGAGGGACTTCGCGATGACGTCCATCGCGTTCGGCGCTATGAGGCGACGCGACAAGTCCGCGAGGAGATCGCGATCCGCAACCTCCGCAAGCGTCGCAGCCGCGCGAAAGTCGTTGGCGCGCGCGAGGACGAAGTCGTCCGTGTCGGTGGCGAGGCCGTGCATCAACGCGGTCGCAATGCGACGGTCCTCTTCGACGTCCGCATCGAGCGGGCAGAGCGCATCGAGGTACTCGACGAAGATGGTGCTCGTGGCTCCCACGTCTTGGCGAAGGTCGACGAAGCGAGCCTTTGGCGGAGCGGGCGCACGGTGATGGTCGACGATCGAGAGGATCTCAACGCCCTGCGTGTCCGCAAGGTCGGGCTCGACGTCATGGGCGTCGACGAGCGACAGGTAGTCGACCTGCCCAAGCTCTTTGAGGCTCTTGATCTTGCGGAGCTCAAGGCCGAGCAGCTTCACGAGAGCCCGGTTTTCCCGGTGACTCAGCTCATGAACGTACGCGATGGTGTTCTGCACCCCAAAGCGCGCCGCGATGTGGGCTTGGGCCAGCGCACACGCGATGCCGTCGGGGTCCGGATGCCCACGGAGCACCGTCACCACGTGCGCGCCCTTCACCGCGGCGAGCGTTTCTTCAAAGGCCTTGGCACGCTGCTCAGGCGTGCTGGACATGAGCGTGAGGCGCCGAGCGACGTCGTTCATGGTTTTCGAGACGGTACCACCGTTTGCCAATGGATGCCGATGGACGAGCGAAACTACGATACTGTCACGGTGAAACGCTGAAAAACGTGGGAAGAGATTCGCTTCCTGAACATCCGACCCGTCCCATGAGCGACCACGCCCCTTCCTCCGTCAACTTCCGCAGCCGCGCCCAAGGCGACGGCGAAGCCCTCCAGTCCTCCCGCCTGTATTTGAACCGCGAGCTCTCGTGGCTCGAGTTCAACGCGCGGGTCCTTGCCGAGGCGGACAACGAAACGGTTCCGCTGGGCGAACGACTCAAGTTTCACGCGATCGTCGCCTCGAACCTCGACGAATTTTTCATGGTGCGGGTGGCAGGGCTCCAGCAACAGCTCTCGGGCGGCGTCGGCGAAGAGTCTCCTGACGGCCTGTCGGTGAGCGATCAGTTGAGCGCGATCAGCGACCGTGTCCACGAGCTTGCGGCGCTGCAATTCACGGGACTTCACGAGCGTTTGCTCCCGCGCCTCACGGAGCACGGGCTCCTTATTCTGAAGCCGAATCAGCTTCCTCCGGAGCTTCTCGCGGAGCTCGACGATCTGTTCGTCCGTGAAATCTTTCCGATCCTCACGCCGATCGCCATCGACCCGGGCCACCCGTTTCCGCACGTGCGCAACAAGAGCCTGAACCTCGGCGTCATGTTCTCGCGCGAGGGCGCCACCGAGTCCGGATTCGGCGTGGTGCAAGTGCCCATGATGCTGCCGCGCCTCATGCCTGTGAGCGGCGTTCGCCTTGCGAATGGCCAGCGCGCCAAGCATGCGTTCGTGCTCCTCGAAGACGTCATCGCACGCCACGTGGGCACGTGCTTTCCCGGTGCGCGCTTCAAGGGCGTTTACGTCTTTCGCGTCACGCGCAACTTCGACATCTCGATCGACGACGACGAAGCGCAAGATCTGCTCCAGACCATCCAGCAAGAGCTGCGCAAGCGTGAGCGCGGCAACGCGGTGCGCCTCGAAGTGTCCGGCGATCCTCCCGCCACCTCGCTCGCAAAACTCGTCAAGGCCCTCAAGCTCGACCCCGAGCGCGACGTGTACGTGTCGCGCGGCATGCTCAACGTGAACGACCTCATGAAGGTGAAGGCCTTCGACGAGCGCCGCGAACTCCGGGACGAACCGTTCACGCCCTACGTGGCCGCCCCCTTTCGCGACGCGGACGATCTCTTCGCCGTGATCCGCGAGCGCGACGTGCTGCTCCATCACCCGTACGACTCCTACGAGAGCGTCGTGGACTTCGTGTCCGCGGCTGCCGACGACCCGGACGTGCTCGCGATCAAGCAAACGCTTTACCGCACGGGCGGCGACTCGCCCTTCGTGAAGGCCCTCGCGCGGGCCGCCGAGGCTGGCAAGCAAGTGACGGCCATCGTCGAGTTGAAGGCGCGTTTCGACGAGGCCTCGAACATCGCATGGGCGCGCACCCTTGAGCAGAGCGGGGTCCACGTGGTCTACGGTCTCATCGGCCTCAAGACCCATGCAAAGTGCACGCTTGTTGTGCGTCGCGAGAAGGGCCGCCTTCGACGCTACGCCCACCTCGCCACGGGAAACTACAACCCGCAAACGGCGCGCCTTTACACGGACCTCAGCTTTTTCACAGGACGTGCGGCGCTCTGCGAAGACGTCTCATCGCTCTTCAATCTGCTCACGGGCTACAGCGCGCCGCCGAAGTGGAACGAGCTCGTCGTGGCTCCACTCGAGATGCACGAACGCATTCTCGCGCTCATCGAACGAGAGCGGCAGCACGCGGTGAGCGGAAAGCCCTCGGGCATCGTCGCCAAGATGAACGCCCTCGTCGACGCGGACGTGATCGAAGCGCTTTACCGAGCCTCGCAGGTGGGCGTCCCGATTCGCCTCCTCGTGCGCGGCATCTGTTGCTTGCGTCCCGGGGTGCCCGGCGTCAGCGAGACCATCGAAGTGCGCGCGCTGCTCGATCGCTTTCTCGAACACTCGCGGGTCATGCGCTTCACGAACGGCGGCGAGGAAGAGTTCTACTTTGCGTCCGCCGACTGGATGCCTCGTAACTTCCATCGCCGCGTTGAGATTCTCTGCCCGATCGTCGACCCCGAGCTTCGCGACCGCGTTGCAAACTTGCTCACCATCCAGCTCGAAGACTCGACGAAGGCCTGGATTCTTCGAGCGGACGGTTCCTATGATCGCGTTAAAGAAACGGTTCCACCGGTACGAAGCCAGCAGAAGTTCGTCGACCAAGCACGAGCAGCCTCGCGGTCCGGCGAGCTTGGCGCTATCTCGTCGAGACGGTTTCACCTCGCGCACGCACGCCCGTCTCCGTCCCGATTGAGCCTCGCGCCGCCGCCTCCGAAGCCTCGCAAAAAGAATGGTCACTAACCCTGAGATTGCTGCGCTTCTGCCCCTTGTCGGCCTCGCCGCCAACGAGCTCGCGTTTGCGCTTTTTCTCATCGGTCTCGTGTACCTCGCCGTGTCGCTTCCCGCGATCGCGCGCCTCGGAGCTCGCCTGGGTGGACGCCCACCGGAAGCGCCGCGCGAACGCTCATGAGCAGCACGAGTTCGGGGCCGCAGCGACCAACCATCTACGTCTGCGACCCGTCGGCGGAAGCAACGAAGACCGAATCGGCCCTCACACAGGCCGGCTACGATGTCATCGACGTGCCTAGGCATCGCCTTGTGGAGCGCGTGCGCCTCGAGCGCCCCGCTGCCGTAGTCCTCGACGTGGCGGATTTGGCGAGTCTTGGCGTCGTGGCTCAGATTCGTGCGACGAGCGGGGGCGAGGCGATTCACTTGCTGTTCGTCGCAGCGAGCGGCGGCCCCCTTCGCGACGCCGAAGACGCCCTCATGCGCGACGGAAGTGGCCTCTTTCTAAGGCCCGTCGACGCCTCTGCGCTTGTGCGAAAAATCGAGGCCCTGGTCGGCCCAGGCGACGTTCGTCGCGAACGCAACGCTTCGCTCTTGCGGCAACCCGTGCAGAATACACCCGACGAGTTGCCGTCAGGTCGTTCGCTCGACGCGGCCATGGTGCCCTCGGCTCAAGGCCGGCATCAGCAACTGCCCGAGCTTGCCGATGACATCCGCTCACTCCTCGCGGCCGCCGACCTTCGCGCCGCGTCGCTCGACCTCTCAGGCGCCGCTCCTCCCCTCGACGCCGAAGGCGAACTTGACCTTGTGCTCGGTGGCGAGGACATGGAGGGCATCGCGCCGCCGGACGACGAGGGTGACGCCGAGGGCGACGAGGGACGTTTGCTCACGGCCAGCGGAGGCCAGCGAAGCGGCAAAAGCGACGACGAGCGCATCCTCACGCAGACGCCTCTGCAGGCCGCCAAGCAGCGACGAACCACCGCGAGCACCGCCACCCGCTCAAGCACCGCTCCGGGAAACCGAGGGGCCACGCCGCCAACCTCGCGACTGGGCCGATTCGCAGAATCTCCCGCACGGTCCCTTCGCGATGCGGCGTTGGCGTCGCCGAAACTTCCCGCGGAGCCGGCCGATGTGCCGAGCCCTCGCACCGCACCGACAGGCCTCGTCGTCGGCCGCTCGCATGCGCCGGATTCCCGCATCGCCGAGCGCACGCTTCCGCCTGCTGCTCCCCAGGCACGAGCCGAAATACCCGCGACGCTCGCACGGCACGCGGCACCGGGCCTCATCGCCTCGCTCATCCATCGTCGAGCCACAGGAATTCTTACCTTCGCCGATGAAGGCACCTCGCGCACCATCACGCTTCGCGAGGGCGACTGCTGTTCCGTGCAGAGTACACACGTAGACGATTCGCTCCTCCGCTTGCTCGGAAGGCGCGGGTTCTTGCCCCAAGACGCGCTCCTGGGAATTTCGCTTTCTCCGATTCCACGCCTTGCATGCGCGGCCCTCGTGGCGCGCGGGCACTTGGCGCAGGACGACTTGTGGCCCGTGCTTCGCCTCCATGGAGAGCAAGTGCTCGCGGCCATGATTGCAAGCGAGCGCGGCACGGTAACCTTCGCCGATGGCACCGTTCCTGACGATGCACCGTCGCCGTTTGGAGCGCTTTCGGGCTCGGCGGTTTTCGTTCGTGCATTCTGCATCTGTCAGAACGTGACGACGTTTGCCGAGCGCGCGCTTCGGCGTCCGTTTCAGCTCGTTCCCGGCGAGCGCTACGCCGACCGCGACGAGGCCCTTGGTGACGTGGAGACCGCACGCGACCTCGACGCGTGGCTAGAGCTACCCATCGACAGTGCGGCTGCGGAGCGACTGGGCCCGGCCCTCGTGACGCTCGAGGCGCTCGTGCACTTGCACATCATTGGCGTCGTCGACCGCCTCCGTGCGGAGCCCGACCCGCCGCTCCCTGCGCGCTCCCACGACGGCTCGTCCATCGACGCCGATGCGCTTCGGCAACGCATTCACCTGCGGCGGCGACTCGTGGACGAAGGCGACTACTTCACGTTGCTCGGTGTATCGGCGAGCGCGAACGGCTTCGAGATTCGACAGGCGTACCTCGACCTTCGTCGCTCGTTCGAACCCTCGCGCGTCCTGCAATTCGCGGAACTTCATGCGTTTGAGGGCGACGTGCGAACCATCCTCGAGGTCGTCGAAGAGGCCTACCAGGTGCTTCGTGACGATGCGCGTCGTGACCGTTACAGGCGCGCCATCGGCCTTGCGTGATCCCGCGCTACCCGGCTCGGGCTGCGCCTCGGTCGGCTCGCACTTTTTCCTTCGTGACCTTCGACGAAAACTGAAGCGCGCCGTCGCGAAGGTCGATGCGAAGTTTGGCTCCCGCGGCGACCGTTCCGTTGAGGAGTTGTTCCGCAAGCGGCGTCTCGATGAGCCGGCCGATCGTACGACGCATCGGACGCGCTCCATAGGCAACGTCGTAACCGCCACTCGCGAGCAGATGGTCCACCACCGCCTCCGTCCACGCAAGGTCGACACGGCGTGACTCTTGAAGCCTCGACGCGAGGTCCTTCAGCATGCGACGCGCAACTTCGCGCACGTCGGTCTCGGTGAGCGCGCCGAAGACGAGAATGTCGTCGAAGCGATTGACGAGTTCGGGCGGCAGAGAACTCTTGGCCTTCTCGAGCGCGAGCTGTCGTTTGTCGTCGGACACAGGAGCGGTGCTCGCGCCAAAACCGATCGGCACTTTGGATGTTCCCTTGGAAAAAACCTCGGCGCCAAGGTTCGACGTCAGGATGATGACCGTCTGACGGAAGTCCACCGTGCGGCCCCGACCGTCGGTCATGCGGCCCTCGTCGAACACTTGGAGGAACGCTTCGAGCACGTCGCGATGCGCCTTCTCGATCTCGTCGAGGAGGATGACTTGATACGGGCGTTTGCGAACCGCTTCGGTCAACTGGCCGCCGGCATCGTGACCGACGTAACCGGGCGGCGCCCCCACGAGACGCGACACCGCATGGGCTTCCGCGTACTCAGAGAAGTCGAGGCGTGTCATCGCATTCGATGAGCCGAAGAGGCACTCGGCCACGGCTTTCGCGGTTTCGGTTTTGCCAACGCCGGTTGGACCCAAGAGCAAGAACGTACCGAGCGGACGATCGCTTCGAAGGCCTGTCGCCGAGCGGCGAAGAACTTGAGCGAGGCGCGCGAGCGAATCACCGTGACCGACCACGCGCTTGGCGAGGTGGTCTTCGAGGTGAAGCATGCGTTCTGCATCCGTTTCGAGAAGCCGCTCGAGAGGCACCGCCGCGAGGTCCGCGACGACCTGAGCCACGTGGCTACGGTCCACCGACGGCGCGTTCTTTCGCTTCGCACGCGCGGCCGCGAGATCGAGAATCGTCAGCGCTTTGTCTGGGAATACGCGTTCGCTCACGTAGCGCTCGGCCCACGACATGCACGCCTCACGCGCCACCTGCGTGATGGGCACGTCATGGTGCGCGCCGAGCTCCGCGGACGCTCGTTCGACGACCTCAAGCACGCGCTCCCTTGGCAGCTCCGCAAGCTCGATGGTGCTCAGGCGTCGTGCCATCGCGCCGTCGGCTTCGACGTGGCGCTTGTACTCGTCTGGCGACGCCGTGAGGACAAGACGTGTCGTCCCGCGGGCGAGGAGGCCCCGCACCTCCGCGACGGTCTCTTCGCTTGCATCGGCTCCGAGCAGCGCGCCGAGGCCATCGACCATCATGACGGTGCGACCACCAAGGGCCTCAAGCTCGCGGCGCAGGCGCGCAAAGCGATCGGTCATCGCCCCGCGGGCCATGGCCCCTGCCACGAGCGAGCTCGGTTCAAGTTCGAGGACGCGCGCTCCTGCGGCGACAAGCGCAACGCCGAGGGCCTGGAGAACGGCAGTCTTCCCGATGCCTGGAGCTCCCACGATCACGGCGTGGTGCGCGTCGCGGCGATCGAGCACATCGAGAATTCGCTCCACTTCGGCTTCGCGACCGATGACCGATCGCTGCGGCGCCTTCGCAAACTCACGCGTGCAGGTTGCAAGGATCGATGGCTTCGCTTCATCGAAGGCCTTGGGCGGAATCGATCCCGAAAGGCTCGGCTCGCTCATGGGCGGCGACGGCGGCGGAATCGTCGTCGTGCGCGTTTGATGCTCGGAGGGGAGCGGGCGAATCGTCGGGCGCGCATTCGTGACGGGCCGCGGACGTGACGAAGGCATCTTCGTCAATGGAAGCGGCGTCGGGCGCGACGACGGTGCGCGCTCCGTGGAAATGGTCGTGCGTGCGACGCGCGGCTCGGTGATCGGCGTCGTGCGTCGCGGAATGACGATGCCCGTGACGAGGCTCATCACCGTGGCACGAAGTTTCCCGGGTTCGACGCCGGAGCGTTCGAGAATTCGATACGCGCCCGAGGTGCGCTCCTGGCAAAGGGCGAACAGCACGTGGAGTGGCGAGACTGCTTTGTTCTCGCCGCGCGACGCGAGATCGCGTGCACGTTGCAAGGTTCGCGTGATCGACTCGCCCGCGTCCTGACCCTCGGTCGGAACGGCCTCGAGAATCCGCACCGCATCGAGACCGCGATCGAGCAGCAGGAGGCTTGCAGGCTCCTCCGCCAACTCGGCCACAGACGCAAGAAGGTGGGCGGTCGTCACTGGCTCACGCCGGGACGCCGCGAGTTCTTCCGCTCGGCGCCGAAGCGCCTGGAGACCCTTGTCGCTCACACGCATATCCATCGGCTCTCATGGTCGCCGCGCCTGGGCCAAGTTCACGAAGCGCGTCGTCGCAAACGAGTGTCTACGCCTCTGTCGTGCGTTCGAATGTCGCGATGGATCGGTCGCGCCCGCTGAACGCAAGCCCATACGCGTGCGTGCCCAAAAGCCTCATGCGCGAGTCCGATGGAACGGGCTCCTTCGCGAGCAGCACGGCCACCTGCGCTCCCGGCACCACCACGGCCGCGGCCTCCGCAAGCCACTCGTTCGGGGCAAACGTGGCCCGCGAAAACACGAAGGTCGCCCGCGCCATCGCGTCCGTCGCCACGTCGAGTCGCCCGTGCAGAAGCGTCACCTTCGCGCACTTGGTTTTGCCGATCGCCTGACGAAGAAACGAGCAGCGTTTTTGCAGGGGTTCAACCAAGGTGATTACCAAGTCTGGACGCACACACGCAAGCCCAAGACCCGGCGCCCCCGCGCCCGTTCCCACATCGACCACCGTCGCATCGCGCGGCACCACGCGCGCAAGTTCAAGCGCATCACCGATCATCAACTCGACCAATTCCGTCGCCGTCTTGGCTGCGGTGAGGTCCAGGCGAGCGTTCCACGCGACGAGTTCCGAGAGCCACGCCACGAGAGAACCTCGCGCCCCTGGCTCGACGTCGAAGGCGGCCAATGCCGCGTAGCGCGCAACCTCGCCCGCGAGCGACTCCACAGATTTCAGGCTCATGGGGGCGTCGTGGTAGCCGATTCCACATGCATGCGAAGGTCTTCGATAGCGCCGCCCTGAATGCACTTGTGATTCAAGCCTTTGGTGGCCCGCCGGAGGCCGTCGAACCGATGGTCGGCGGAGCCTCGTCGCGGAAGTACTTCCGTGTGACGGTGCCTGGCGGCGCGAAGGCGGTCGTCATGTTCGTGCCCGATGGGCTCACGCCCGACGAGGCGTCGAAGGAGACAAACACGCGTTGGCCCTTTCTCGAGGTGCACGAGCTCCTGACGAAGGCCCGCATCGACGTGCCGAAGATTTACGCCGACGCCTCGAAGGACGGGTACCTGCTCCTCGAAGACCTCGGTGATCGAACGCTGGCGCAAGTGCTTGAGATTGACCCGTCCCAGAAAGATGCACTCTACAAGCGCGCGGTCTCGGACTTGGTCGCGGCGCAGCTTCACCTCAAGCCCCTTGCGGAAGGCACGATCGTCGCCACGCGCCGCTTCGACGAAGAGCTTTTGCGCTGGGAAATCGATCACTTTCGCGAGTGGGCGCTCGAAGCGCGAGGGGTCACGCTGCCCGAGCAGGTTCGCGTTCGGTTCGACAGTCTAGCGACAGCTCTCGCGCGTGAGGTTGCGGCGATGGCAACCGCCGTCGTGCACCGCGACTACCAGTCCCGGAACTTGATGGTTCGCGAGGACGGAAGCATCGTGTGGATCGACTTTCAGGACGCGCTCATTGGACCACGCGTTTACGATTTGGTTGCACTCCTCAACGATTCTTACCAGACGTTCGATCCGGCTTTCGTGGGCCAGCGCATCGTCGAGGCCGCAGAGGCACAGGGTCTTCGCCCGGACATTCTCGCCTTCGAGTTTCACTTGGTGACGGTGCAGCGCAAGCTCAAGGACGCCGGTCGCTTCGTCTTCATCGACCGCGTGAAGGGCAATCCGAACTTCCTTCCGTTCGTCGAGCCGACCCTCAAGAAGGTTCGCCGATCGATGGCCGCCATCGGCTCGAAGCATCCGGTCATCGAAGAGCTCGCGAGCATTCTCGACCCGTACCTGCCCGCAGACGAGGCCTGAGGCGCTCGCACACGGCGCCCAAAGCTAGGCCGCCCGCACGTGGTTGCGCTGACCGACCAAGTGCTTCGTCGCGTCGTCGAGGCCCTGCACCGTGAGCGCGAACATCGGAAAGAGCTGCGAGAGCAAGTCCGCGGTGCCCGATCGCCAAAACTGCGGAGGGTCTGGGTTCAGCCACGCCCGCCGCTCGAAGTGACCGGCGAGTTGCTCCATCCACGCGACTCCGGGCTGCGCTCGACGCGCCCCAGGCTCGTGAAACGAATAGTCGCCATAACCGAGAAGCTCCGCCGGATTCATCGCCGCATCGCCCACCACCACGAGCTTCCATTGAGGGCCGCACCGGTGGATGAGATCGTCGACACTCACGGGTTCCGTGAAATTCGCCGTGCCGAAGACGTGTCCATACACACAGTTGTGGAAGTAATACGGCTTCACTTCGCGCAGGTGCGACGCACGTTTCGTTGCCGAAAACAGTTTGCTCACCACGTCGGCGTAAGGGTCCATGCTGCCGCCGACGTCCATGAGCAACAGCACCCGCACAGAAGAGCGACGCGGCGCTCGCAGCTTGATGTCGAGTTCGCCTGCGTTGCGCCCGGTTGCGATGACCGTTTCCTCCACGTCGAGCTCGTCGGGACGCCCATCACGCGCCAATTGACGGAGCTTGCGCAGCGCGACCTCGAACTGCCGCACGTCGAGCACAGCGTCCTCGCGGTACGGCCGAAAGCGTCTTTGTCGAGCCGTCGCGACCGCACTCCTCGAGCCGCCTTCGCCGATGACCATTCCGGTTGGATGCGTGCCACCTCGTCCGAAGGGGCTTGAGCCGCCGGTCCCAATCCACCGATTGCCGCCGTCGTGTCGCTCCTTCTGCTCGCGCAAACGTTCGTCGAAACGTCGTTGCAATTCTTCGAGCGAAAGCGCCTCGAGACTCGCTCGCTCCTCGTCCGAAAGTTGGCGCTTCTGAATCGGATCGTTGAGCCACGAAAGGAGATCGTCCGTGAGAACTTTCGACGCGCGCTCCACGCCCTCGAAGTGAGCTGCAAACGCCACGTCGAACGCATCGAGATCGCCCTCGCGGTGCACGCAGAGTGCACGGGCCACGTGGTAAAATCGATCGAGCGAACAGTCGTGAACGCCGAGCGCCAGGGCCTTCGCCAACGCGATTGCTTCGGTCGCACCGACCTTCAGTTTGCGCGCGCGAAGCTCGTATAGAAACGGTACGACGAAATCACTCATGGGCCTCGATGAACTCCGATGCGCCGCGTTTCCGTCACGTCGCGAACCCCACAAACGAAAGCGCACGGGCCGGAACCCATGCGCCACGAATCACTCCGCCTCATTTTCATCGCGATGCGGGCCTGAAACCCACGCTCGACGGCTCTACGATGCGATGAGCGAAAGCTTGCCGATCGGATTGTAGCCTTCGATCATGACGTCCGCGTGGATGACCTGCGGCGGCTTCATGATCATGGCCATGAGCGGCTGCGGCAATGCGGGCGGAACCGGATGCACGCTCTTCAGCGAGATGCGAGGACCGCCTGCCATGAGAAAAAGGTTCACGGCGATGTTCATGACTTCGTTGGCATTTTCGAGCAGGTTCGCCTCGAGTTTGCCCTTCTTCACGCTCTCCGCTGCGACCGTCGGAGGAATGCGCGTAAGCGCCGCCGCCGAAGCCGCCGCGAAGGCGATGCTCATCATGCACACAGCCGCGGGACGACCTTGCTCGTTGAAAAACACGCCGACGATGCCCGGAGCTTTCAAGCTCGGCAGGTAGGGTGCGCCCTTCTTCGACTCGACTCGACGATCAAGCAACGCGTTGAAGTACTCGTCGATCTGTTCGAAACTCGGCAGCGTGTAGATCGCCATCTGTCTTAGCCCATCCTCTTTTGACGAAGCGTGAGGAGGTAAGCATGAATCGATCCAAGCGTCACCCGGTGGGCAGCTTGCTCGGTTTCCTTCACGGGCTCGACGTGGCCGTCGATAAACATCGGAAGACCAAGCTTGAAGCCCGTGTCGCGGCCGGCCATGCGTGTCTTCACGCCACCCGCAACGATGTTGATGATTTCGCCCATGGCATCAGCGATGTCGCTTTCGGCGAGACCGTCTTCGTCGCCGACCATGCCGAGCAGCGCGCCCGAGAGCAAACGGCAGCCCTGCATGTCGGAGACAATGGCGAGCTGGAGCGTTTGGTCGTTGCCGACCATGGCCAAGTAGGCACCCGCCGTGGGAGGCGGATACGGGACTTGCGGAAGGAGCTCGTCGACTTGGCAGCCTTCGAATCCGAGCGTCGTCGTCGCGAGCTCGTCGGTGGCAGCCGTGAACGCGTCGAGCCAGGCCTTGAGGGAGGGATCAATTTCCATGTCAGCCTACGTGCGCTCCGATGGCCTCTTGGAACGACTCGGGCGTGAACGGCTTCGTCACGAGAAAGAGCGCGCCTTCGCCGAGGGCGAGGTCACGCGTTTCCTGGGTGCCTTCTGACGTTACGAACCCGAACTTCGTCGTGTTCCCCTCGGCGCGAAGTGCGCGGAGAAACTCGATGCCTGACATGACCGGCATGTTCCAGTCGGAGAGCACGAGACCTGGGTTCTCGGACTTGACCTTCTGAACGCCTTCCGACCCGTTGCCTGCCTCGATGAATTCGTGGTCGCCGAACCCTGCTTGGCGGAGCGTCCGCATGACAATCATGCGCATCGCCTTGCTGTCGTCGACAATGAGAATTTTCATCGATCTCTCCTCGGTGAACTGCACGCGGGCTAGCTGTTGTCGTCTCGTTCGGAGCTAGTCCCCGACCGCCGACGGCGCTCTCAAAAACGCTGTCGAGCTCAGATGATACCGACTCGCGGGCCTGCCGGAAGCCCCATTCCATCGGCGGCGGGTGCATTTCGGCTGCGGGGTCCCCGCCGCAGGGTGCGAAACGCGCAAAGCGTCAAGGAATCGTCACTTCCCGACGCCTTCTTGACGCTCGCCACCTTACTCGCCCCGTTCCGGTCACGAACCCACACGACTTCCGATAAATTCGGTCTGGCACGCATCTTGAGTACGAATGGACGCCGTGCCTTCCGACTTCACCCTCCCCCCCGTTCTCCAGGACTACGCTGCCGTTGGTCGCGTGGTCGACGCTCATGAGGGCGTGCGCAACGACACGTTTCGGTCGCTGCTCGATGCGAACGTCGCGAAGCCCGAGGCCACGGCGCCGGGCAAGCGCCCCATCACGGTGGTCACTCCGCGAACGACAAAGCTGAGTGGAAGCGAAGCCAAGGCCGCCCTCTCGCAAGCGTGGCGCAACGTCTTCGGCGAAGAGCCCAACGACAAAACTTCGCACCTTCTCCTCGCCCAGTGGTCCCTCGAAACGGGACGCGGCAAGGCGATGATGAACAACAACTTCGGCGGCATCAAAGGTGCCGGCCCCACTGGCCTCACCGCTCGCTACGGCACGCACGAGGTCGAGAACGGCAAGACCGTTTCGATCACCGACGGGTTTCGCGCCTACGAGACGCCGCAAGAAGGTGCGACCGATTACGTGCGCCTTCTCTCGAAACGATACGGCTCCGCGCTCGATGCGGCACGCACGGGCGATGCGCAGGGATTCGTCCACGGGCTGAAAAAAGGCGGCTACTTCACCGCGCCCGAGGCTCAGTACACGAGCGCGATTTCCTCCCTCGCAAACCGCGCCGCTTCGCTTGGAGCCGATGCGATCGGCGACGCGACAGACGGTGCGGTCGCCGCAACAGCGCCACGCGTGAACACGGTCAACGGGGCCGCGCACAGTGGCATGCATTCTGCATCTACTCGACCATTGGGTCTAGGCGGATTTCTTCCGCCGTCGACCTTCGGGTTTGCCTCGAATCGCCTTAGCGGCGAGCAGCTATTGAGCGACATCGCCGAGTCCGCGCTGAACATCGCGCGCGGACCTCGCAACCAAGATGAGGGTGGACGTCATTCGTTTGAAGACGTCTTCCAGCGGAGGTTCTGATCATGAACTGGAACGACAAGACCATCCTCGTCACCGGCGGTACCGGCAGCTTCGGACGCAAGTTCGTGGCGACCATGCTCGAGCAATTCAAGCCGAAGAAAGTCATCATCTTCAGCCGCGACGAGCTCAAGCAGCACGAGATGCGCACCTCCGGGTTCGACCATCCGAGCCTGCGCTACTTCATCGGTGACGTGCGTGATGCGGAGCGCCTGCGCCGCGCCATGAACGGCGTCGACATCGTCGTGCACGCCGCAGCCCTCAAGCAAGTGGTCGCGTGCGAATACAACCCGCTCGAAGCCGTGAAGACGAACATCGACGGCGCGAAGAACATCATCGACGCGGCCATCGACGCGAAGGTGCAAAAGGTTCTCGCCCTCAGCACGGACAAAGCCGTCTCACCCGTAAACCTTTACGGCGCCACGAAGCTCGTCGCGGAAAAGCTTTTCGTTCAGGCCAATGCCTACACCGGTGGAGACACGCCGAAGTTCGCCTGCGTCCGTTACGGCAACGTCGTCGGCAGCCGCGGCAGCGTGGTTCCCGTGTTCCTCGAGCAGCGCAAGACCGGACGGGTGACCGTGACCGACAAGCGCATGACGCGCTTCTGGATCACCCTTGAGCAAGGCGTGAAGCTCGTCACCGACGGCATTGAGCAGATGCACGGCGGCGAAATCTTCGTCCCGAAAATCACGTCCATGAACATCATGGACCTCGTGCGAATCGTCGCCCCCGATTGCAAGGTCGACGAGGTCGGTATTCGCCCGGGCGAAAAGCTCCACGAGGCGCTCCTCTCGGACGAAGAAGCGACGCATACACTGGATGCGGGCGATAAATACGTCGTCATGCCGGTGCAAGCCTCGTGGACGAACAACGCGTGGACGAAGGCGAAGCCCGTCGATGTCGAGTTCCGTTACGTGAGCAATCTCGAAGGCAATTGGATGACCGACGAGGAGCTGCGCTCCATGGTTCGCAGCTACGAAACCCCATGATTCCCTATGGGCGACAGACCGTCGACGACGATGACATCAACGCCGTCGTCGAGGTTCTTCGTGGAGCGTGGCTGACGACGGGCCCCAACGTCGAGCTCTTCGAACGGTCCGTTGCCGCCGCTGCGGGAACCAAACACGCGGTCGCCGTTTCGAACGGGACTGCGGCTCTTCACTGCGCCATGCACGCTCTTCGCGTCGGGCCAGGCGATGAAGTCATCGTCCCCGCGGTGACCTTCGTCGCGACCGCCAATGCAGCGGTGTTCGAGGGCGCAACCCCCGTCTTCGCGGACGTCGAAACCGACACGCTCACCATCGATGTCGCCTCGGTGGCGTCTCGAATCACGTCTCGCACGAAGGCCATCGTCGCCGTCGACTACGCGGGCCAACCCTGCGCGTGGGACGAACTGAACGCGCTCGCTGCAGCCCATGGCCTTCCCCTCGTCGCGGACGGATGCCACGCGATCGGTGCATCCTACAAGGACAAGCCCGTGGGCTCTCTTGCCGCAATGACGGCCTTCAGCTTCCACCCGGTCAAGCACGTGACGACGGGCGAAGGCGGAGCCATCACGACGGACGACGATGAGCTTGCGTCACGGCTTCGACTCTTTCGTGCGCACGGCATCGCCACCGACCATCGAACGCGCGAGCAACGCGGCACGTTTCATTACGAGATGGTCGAGCTCGGCTTCAATTACCGCATCTGCGATATCCAGTGCGCGCTCGGGGTTTCGCAACTCAAGAAGCTCGCGCCGTGGGTCGAACGTCGCCGAGCGATTGCGGCGCGTTACCGTGAAGCGCTCGCCACCATCGACGGGCTCGAGCTGTTGCGCGACCGCCCCGAGGCGAAGAATGCGTATCACCTCTTCGTCGTGAAGCTTCCCGCGGGTGCCGATCGCGCGGGCGTTCATCGCAACTTGCGTGAAGCCGGCATCGCCGCGAACGTGCACTACATGCCGGTGCACCTGCACCCGTTCTACCGCGACCGCTTCGGTACCCAGCCCGGTCTCTGCCCGGTCGCTGAGCGCGAATGGCAGCGTATTCTCTCGATTCCGATGTACCCCGCGCTGACCGACTCCGACGTGGACTTCGTCGTCAACGCCCTCAAGACGGCTCTTCGCTAGAGACCTCGGCGGTCGTCGCGTTCTCGTCGATGGGTGCAGCTTGCACCTTTTGTTCGCCTCGCTTTGCGCGTCGACGAAGCACCTCACCGGCCCACGCAAGCGCGAGCGCGAACGCCGCGAGAGCTCCGCCCGCAACGAACTTTGGATTCCGACGAGGCTCCGCAACAGGCACCGCGGACGGCGCTCCGGTCAACGTGCGGTCCGACACGCCACGCGCCGCAAGCACGTCCGCGTGAAGACCGCGAAGCTCTGTCGCCAACGTCGCCGCGAGTTCGTCTCCGCCCGCAAGCGACGCGAGAAAAAGCCGAGACTCTCGCCGCTCCGCAGGCTGCGTAGCGGACGCCGGGTCACGGGCTGCGGCCAGTAGAAAACCAGCCAATTCATGGCGCTCCGGATGGTCGGGCGCGAGACGAAGGGCGCGCTCGGCCTCGTCAGCAGCCTCAAGCACGTGGCCCTCTTTTGCCTTCGTCCGCGCCGAATCGAGAGCCTCCATCGCGGGACCGAGGCGACGCGCATCGAGCCGTCCAAAGAGCTCGTCGGCGAGGCGTTTCGAAAACCAATCGTCCGGTGCCGCTTGCCCCGCGACCTCGCGGTACGCTTCGCGCAACTTCCAGATGGCTTCTCGGCCATAGGCTCGAACGCCTGCACGTGCCGCATCGCGCACCTCTCGACGGTCCGCGTCGACGCGTTCCACAAGCAATCCGAGCGCGGCCGGATCATGCCACGCGCCGAAAATGGAGAGCACCCGCGCAACGGACGCCGCGTCGCTCATCGTGGCGACTTCAGCGGGTTTTCGCATGTGCATCGCCTCAAGGCGCTCTGCGGCCCACTTCTTCAGCGCCACGGACCCGTCGCGACGCACCGTGTAGAGTGCAGCGATCGCCTCGTCGCCCCCACCCTTCAAGGTGTGCTGCACCGCGGGCTCAAAGGCGCCTTTTGCGTCGAGGCCAAGACTTGCCGCGAGCGCAAGACCGTCGATGCCTTTGATGGCCCGCGCGCCGATCAATGCGCACGCAAACTCCGTCGCGCTCTTCGCGTTGACCGTGGTCTTGCCGTCGAGCTTTTCGACGATGCACCCAAGCCAAGCGTCCGCGTCACTCACCTTCGATCGGCAATCGCGTCGAGGGTCTTCGAGCATGCGCGCGACGCCTTCACCGGGCACGCGTCGACCATCGTCGAGGAGCAACTTGAGCTCGGGCAGGTCCGCGGGCTTGGCGGCTCTGAAACGCGCCAGCGCGTCCGCACGTGTTTCGGGAACGCGTGCAGTTTGCATCCACTCGCGAAGAGGTCGGTCGTCGCCGGCGAGCGCACTTTCCGTCAGAAAAAGCGCCGCCGCGGCGACAACGAAGCTTCGACGCAAGCGCACCGAATCAGTCTCGTATCTCGAAGTCGTCGAACTCGCCGGTGTAGCTCTTCCAGCGTGTGTCCACGTATTCAACGCGGGCTGCGCTCGGACCGCGCTGGGCCCATGCCATCACGTCGCGAATGACGTTCTCGTCGCCCTCGACCAGCATCTCGACGTTGCCGTCGCTGCGATTTTTTACCCAGCCCGTTGCACCGAGGCGTCGTGCCTCACGCTGAGCCGACGCGCGGAAGAACACGCCCTGCACGCGGCCGCGGACGATAAGCTGTACAGCCTTGTTCGCCATCGATTGATTCTCCGAAGAAGGCGCTCAGGCCTCGGCACGCGCATCGCGCGCCGAAAGGGCCGCGCGCACGAAAGCCGAGAAGAGCGGATGCGGCGCAGTCGGCCGGCTCTTGAACTCGGGGTGGAACTGACACGCTAGAAAATACGGGTGATTGGGAAGTTCGACCGTTTCGACGAGCGAGTCGTCCGGTGCGGTTCCCGCGAGCAGAAGTCCAGCTGCGGCGAGTTGCGCGCGGTATGCGTTTGACACTTCATAGCGATGACGATGGCGCTCGCTGATTTCAAGGGTTCCGTATGCTTTCGCGGCCACGGAGCCTGCCTTGAGGCTGCACGGGTAGGCGCCGAGACGCATGGACGCCCCCTTCTGCTTCACCGTGCGCTGATCGTGCATCAAGTCGATGACGGCGTTTTCCGCGTCCGCATCGAACTCGCGGCTTTGCGCGTTGGCGATGCCCGCGACGTTGCGTGCGAACTCGACGACCGCCAGCTGCATGCCGAGGCAGATGCCGAAGAACGGAACGTTGTGTTCGCGCGCGAACTTGATCGCCAGAATTTTTCCTTCGGCTCCGCGCTCGCCGAAGCCGCCGGGAACGAGAATTCCGTCGAGGGGTTCGAGGGACGCCGTGCCTTCGGTCTCGATCTTTTCCGAGTCGATGTACTGGAGTTCGACCCGCACCTCGTTCGACAAACCGCCGTGGACGAGAGCCTCATGGAGCGACTTGTACGCGTCCTTGAAGTGCACGTACTTGCCGCAAATGCCGATCTTGACCGTGCCCTTCGCGGGGCGAAGAAAGCGGCTGACGATGCGGTCCCACTGGCCGAGGTCCGGGCGGCGCGACCAGATGTTGAGCCGCTCGCACACGAGGTCGTCGAGCGCTTGCTCGTGGAGCTTGCGCGGCACCTCGTAGATGCACGCCACGTCGATCGCGCTGAAAACGGCGTTGACGGCGACGTTCGAAAAGAGCGCAATCTTGCTGCGAATCGCGTCGCTGAGCGTCTCTTGGCAGCGGCACAAAAGGATGTCGGGCTGGATGCCGATTTCGCGCATCTCCTTGACCGAGTGCTGCGTCGGCTTCGTCTTGAGTTCGCCCGCGCTCGCGATCCAAGGCACGAGCGTCACGTGAACGCTGATGGCGTTCTGCGGGCCTGCTTCGACCTTGAGTTGACGAATCGCTTCGAGGAACGGCAGCGACTCGATGTCGCCGACGGTGCCGCCTACCTCGACAATGGCCACGTCGAAGCCTTCGCAGGCGTCGAGGACGCGGCTGCGAATCTCGTCGGTGATGTGAGGAATCACCTGCACGGTGGCACCGAGGTACTCGCCGCGGCGCTCCTTCGAAATGACCGCGTCGTACACGCGCCCGGTCGTGAGATTGTTGCGGCGGGTCATCGGCGTCGACACGAAACGCTCGTAGTGACCGAGGTCGAGGTCCGTCTCGGCGCCGTCGTCGGTCACGAAGACCTCGCCGTGCTGGTAAGGACTCATCGTTCCCGGATCGACGTTGATGTACGGGTCGAGCTTCATCATCGTCACGCGGAGACCGCGTGCCTCGAGAAGCGCCGCCACGGAGGCCGCAGCCAAGCCCTTCCCGATGGACGAGACGACACCGCCCGTGACGAAGACGAACTTCGTTTGCTTCCGGCTCATCGCGAGGATCCTTCCGACCCGACGCGACAGACGCGGGTCGCGCGCCGCATAGCACAGGGGCCGCGTCGCACCAGACCCCTCACGCGCCTACGACCGGCAAACGTGACGCACCGCGCCGAAAGCCTGCAAAATGCCGATGCAAATCGTCGTCGACGGAACGCCTGCTTGTGATTAGCTCCCGCGCCATGAGTTCCGCGAAGCTGGGCATCCTGGGCTACGACCACTTCCACTTCTGCGTGGAGGACCTCGAACGCTCGACTGCATTCTACACGCAAAAACTTGGGTTCAGCGAGGTTTCCAAGGCCCGCGAAGACTTCGTCGCCCGCTCCGGACAGCGCTCCAAGATCTTCGGCGCAGGCCAAGTCCGCGTCTGCGTCTCCACGAAGGAGACCGACAAGAGCAAGGCCGCGCGGTACCTCACGCGACACCCGGCGGGCATCATGTCGCTGGGCTTCCGCGTCGAGAACCTCGACGACACGATGGAGTTCCTCGATCGTCGCGGCGGCACGTTCCTCCACGACCCGGTCGAAGCGTTCGACGATCGCGGCGGGCACTACCGGTCCGTTGAAATCGCCACGCCCCTCGGCGACGTCGCGTTTCGCTTCGTTGAGAAGACGAACTACCGGGACTTCGCGCCGGGCTTCGAAGACGTGGGCCTCGGCAACGAAGGCAACGTCCCGAACGAATTCGGCATCGCCTCGGTCGATCACATCACGTCAAACGGCTACACGATGCAGCCGATTGTTGCATGGTACAAGGACGTCCTCGGCTTCGAGCCCTTCTGGGAAATCAGCTTCCACACGAAGGACGTCGCGGCCGAGCGCGCGAGCGGTTCTGGCCTGCGCTCCATCGTCATGTGGGACCCGCACTCGGGCGTGAAGTTCGCGACGAACGAGCCGCTTCGGCCCTTCTTCCGCGACTCGCAGATCGCCAAGTTCGTCGACGACAACCACGGCGCCGGCGTGCAGCACATCGCCTTCGCGGTGCCGAACATTCTCTCGACCGTCGAAACGCTGCGTGACCGCGGCGTCGAGTTCCTCAACACGCCGAAGTCTTATTACGAAGACCTGCCAGGGCGGCTCGCGAAGCTCGGCATCACGAACGTGCGCGAAGAGCTCGCGGAGCTTGAGCGCCTCCAAGTGCTCGTCGACGGCGCCAACGATCGGTACCTGCTCCAGATCTTCCTCCGCGAGGCGGCCACGCTTTACGCCGACCACCGCGCGGGCCCCTTCTTCTACGAGATCATCCAGCGCGCCGGCGACCCGGGCTTTGGCTACGGCAACTTCCGCGCGCTCTTCGAGAGCATCGAGCGCGCCCAGCGCAACGAAAAGCCTCGCGGCGCCACCTGAACGCGATGCGTTCGAAACGGACCTCACGATGATCGATCGCCATTGCGCGGGCGTGTTTCCTGACAAGCCCCACACGGTGTTTCGCGCGCCCGACGGCTCGCTCGTTTACGAGGAGATGTTCACGCGCGGAGGCTTCGCCGGAGCCTTCAGTTATTTTTACCATCGGTACCCGACGACCGATCACCTCGACGTGTTTTCGTCTTCCCGCGGCTGGCCGATGCCTACTCCGAGCGAAGACCGAAACCATCCCATCCTGCGCCGGCTCTTCAACAGCAACGCAGTTACGCCAGGCGGCGCCTTTTTGGACGCACGCCTCCCCGTTCTCACGAACGCCGACGTCAACGTGCTCCTCGTGCGCCCAACGAAGAGCGACGAAGTCTATTTTTCGAACGGCGACGGCGACGAGCTTTGGTTCATTCACGAGGGCAGCGCCAAGCTTGAGAGCGTGTGCGGCTGGCTCTCGGTCGACGCGGGCGATTACGTCTGGGTACCGAAGGGCCTCGTGCACCGCTGGCATCTCGACGGCGCCGAGCTCCGCGCGATGGTCATGGAGTTTTCGGGCGGCGTGCATATTCCCGCGCAATTTCGCAACGGCGTCGGCCAGCTCGTCATGGATGCACCTTACACGCATCGTGATTTCAAGCGGCCCGACGGACCGGTGCACTCGTTCAACACGGAGCTACAAGGCCCGCACACGATCGTCGCGAAGGTCCGCGGCCGCTTCACCGAGTCGCTCATGGTGCGCTCGCCCATGGACGTCGTCGGTTGGGACGGCTTCGTCTACCCGTGGGCGTTTTCGATCGAGCGCTATCAGGCGAAAACAGGCCTCGTTCATCTGCCCCCGACAATCCACGCGACCTTCGCCGCCAAGGGCGCCCTCGTCTGCTCGTTCGTGCCGCGGGTCCTCGACTTTCATCCGAACGCCATCCCTTGCCCGTACCCGCACACGTCGGTCGACTGCGACGAAGTCATCCTCTACTTGCGCGGCAACTTCACCAGCCGGCGCGGCGTCGGTCCGGGAGCCATCTCGTTTCATCCTGCGGGCACACCGCACGCTCCTCACCCTGGCGCGTACGAGGCCAGCATTGGGCACACGCGCTCGGACGAACTCGCGGTCATGATGGACACGGACAAGCCGCTCCTCGTGACCGAACAGGCCGCAGCGCTCGAAGACCGCGGCTACCACGACAGCTGGAAGCGTCCCGTTGCCTGAAACTTTCCACACGTTTTCGAACCTGCTTCACAAGGCCATCATGCGCAGTTCGCTCCTCCTCGCCCTCGCTCCGCTCCTCCTCGCCGCCCCGGCGCTCGCGCAGTCGTACGCGCCTGGCGCAAAGCCCTCTGCAGACGAGGAGCCCGCTTACGTTGAAGCGCCCGCGCCTTCACGCGGCGGTTATGCGCCTCGCGGCAACGACCACACGGGGATGATGGGCCGTCTTTCCCTCGGCATCGGCGGCGGCAGCGTCGCGGAAGACTGGAGCGGCACCTCGCTCACGTCGAGTGGCGGCGCCATGCTGTACTCGTTCGCGCTCGGTGGAGCGGTGAGCCCGAACTTCTCGCTCGGCGGCGACCTCTTCGGCTTCGGCCTTTCGGAGCCCAAGGTCGACTACGCGGGCACGAGCTTTGGAAACCAGAAGAACACGCGCCTGAACGTCAACGGCCTCGGCTTCAACGCCACGTATTACTTCATGCCAACGAACCTGTACCTTTCGGGCACCGCAGGCCTCGTACGGATCACGCGCGAGAAGTTCAGCAGCTCGGGCTCAAGCCAGAGCGTCAGCTCCGAGGGCAACTCGAGCGGCCTTGGCCTCTCGCTCATGGTTGGCAAAGAGTGGATGATCTCGCGCGACTGGGGCATCGGCGTTGCGGGACAGTTCATCGCCGCGTCGACGTCGAAGTCCGAGAGCGGCATCGACGTCGCCGTTGGCTCGGCGGCCTTCGGTGTCTCGTTCACTGCGACGTGCTTCTGATGCCTTGGACGTGGGCACTGCTCCGCGGCACGCGGGTTCTCGCGAGGGCAGCCGACGACGGCACCATCGTGAAGGAGCCCGACGGACGCGTGGAAATTCGCTACGGACTCGGGCACCCGAAGGCGTACCGCGCCGCAGCACGCAACCTTGAGGCGACGTCGGATCCGCTCGTGGGGGACGAAGTCTTCGGCGACGCGCCCGAAGCTGCGCCCAAAGCGGCTTCCAAGACACGTACGAAGGCTGTGCTTCGGAATGAATCCGGCGACCCCGGCGCACACGTTGGCTGGGTCGCGTATACGGACGGAGCCTGTTCCGGCAACCCCGGTCCCGCGGGAAGCGGCGTCGTGCTTGTCGCCCCGGGCGGCGCCACGGCCGAAGGCTACGAATACCTGGGCACGTCGACGAACAACATTGGCGAGCTCACCGCCATCTTGCGCGCGATCGAATGGGCTCCGCCGGCGGGTGCTCTGCTCGTGTTTACCGACAGCCAATACGCGATCGGCGTTCTGCAAAAAGGCTGGAAGGCGAAAGCCAACCCCGAGCTCATCGCCTTCACGAAGCGCTGCATCGTTGAGCGCGGCAACGTGCGCCTCGAGTACGTGCGAGGACACGCTGGCCACGCGCTCAACGAGAAAGCCGACGAACTGGCGCGCACCGCGGTCAGTATGCGCAGCACGAAACGCCTCGAGCTGCCGCAGGGCTGAGGAGGGCTGAAGAGCGCTGAAGAGGGCGTTTAGTCGCCCCCGCACGCGTCAGACCGCCGTAGTCGCAGCCGGTGGAGGAAACTCCACGGACACAACGCGCTCGAGGCGCAGCACATGGCGCCCGCGCGTGGCCGTGCAGTAACCCTCGATGGAGAACCCTTGAGCGTCGTCGCCGCTTACGGTCTTCACCTGCATGAGCATCTTTTGCTGACCCTTGCCGGGCACCCGGTAGGTCACTTGCACCGGGGTCTCTTTCGTCGCCGCGTCGCGGGCACGGCCGACGAGCTCGCCGAGAACCTTGCTCGTGCGCGGGCCGAGACCCGTGAGATCACGCACCGTGGCGGGCTCAAGGGCTTCGATGCATTTTGCAAACACTTGCCGTAGGGCGCCCACGTCGTCTCCGGCGCGATGGGCCCGTGCACGCTCGAGGCCGAACTCGCCACACAGGGCCTCAAGCGAGTGACGCTCAAACGCAAACGCGCGGCGGCTCAACACCAGCGTGTCGATCCACCCCGGAATTTTCAGGGCTTTGTCGCAGAAAAAAAGCTCGGCCTCGAGAAAGGCCACGTCCCACGGGGCGGCGTGCGCCACGACCACGGCACCGAAAAGCAGCCGAGTCACCTCGTCCGCGAGCGCTTCGAACGGAGGCGCGTCGGCGAGCATCGCATCGTCGAGACCATGCACCGTCGCAGGCACCGTGACGCCCGCCGGAGGCTTCACGAGACTTTCGAGGCGTCCCACCACGACGCCACCTTCGACGCGCTCGATGCACAGCTCGATGACGCGATCGAGACCGAGCACGAGTCCGCTCATTTCGAGGTCGATGAACACGAGCGGCGCGGCGTGCACGGGCACGTCCCAGGGCTTGCCGGTGGGCGGAACACGCGGACTGATGGGCGAGCGCTTCATCTGCGCGAGGTCGTAGCGGAGTTTCCGGCATGGGGGGACGCGAACGCATGCGCGCCGGCACGAGGCACCGGGCCCGCACACGGCAAGCATCAACGGAATCGGCGCATTTTTGCAAGGGAACGTCTTGACCTTGCGGCGCGGTGAACCTCTCGTAGCGCCATGCTTCGACGCGTCGTTTCCGTGCTTCCGATTGCCCTCGCGGCGTGCGCCTCTCCTGTGCAGCCCGTGCCTGCGGCTCCCGCCACGCCGCTTGTGATCGCGCAAGAGAACACGAACCAAGTGCGACTCGATGCCGAGGGCCGCAAGGTTCCGCGCGGCGGTTACGCAGGGCACGGGCTCGAGAGCGTCACGTCCGACATCCTGGGGCGCTTTCCCGTGAAGCCCCTCGACGCGAAGGTGTCGCGGCAACTCAGCTTGCTTCAAGACGTGCGCAGTCCCGGCGGCGCGCGCATGAGCCCCGACGGCACGAGCCTGTCGTTCTCGTGGGCCGTCACCGGAAGCCCGCAGGCGTGGCGCCTCGACAAAGCAGGAGCCCAACCGACGCAGCTCACCGGCGGCGAAGACCGCACGAGCATCGTCACGCAGACCCGCGACGGCGCGATGCTCATCGTCACGCGCGATCGCCGCGGCGAGGAAAACCCCGGCCTTTACACGCAGCCAAAGCAAGGCGGAGCCCTCGCGCCCATCTTCCACGAGGCCGGCGTTCAAGCGCGCTTCGAGGGCTTCACGCCCGATGGAAAGTCGCTCTACTACTCGGCCAACGATCGCAAAAAAGACAGCTACGCGGTCTACCGCTTCGACCTCACGACCCGCGCCCGCGAACTGGTCTTTGACGAAGACGGCATCTGGAGTTTCGGCGACGTGCGCGACGACGGCATGGCGCTTCTCGTGAAAAGCACCGGGTCGCTCTCTCGCGAGATCTACCTCTTCGACCCGAAGACGAAGGCGAAGACTCCGCTGCTCGGCGTTGGCGAGACCGAAGAGTACGACGCGGAATTCGCTCCCACCACGGGCACGCTCGTCGTGCGCACGAATGCGAAGTCCGATAAGCGTCGCGTCTATTTTTGGAAAGACGGCGTCTATACTGCGGTCACTCCGGAAGCGATGGGCGACGTCGATGGCTTTGTGCTCGACCACGCGAAGAAGCGCCTTCTTGTGGTGGAAAATGCCCTTGGAGCGAGTCGTGTCCACGCCTTCGACGCCGCCACGGGCAAGAGCGTCGTTCTTCCGAAGCTGCCCGCAGGTGACAACTATTCGTGGGGCGCGCCTTCGCTCGACGGTCGCTTCGCGCCACTCACCGTGGACGACGGGCAGCACCCGCTTCGCTTTTTCGTCGTCGACTTCAAGGACGCCAAAGTCACCGAGTGGATGACTCCTTCGATGCCCGAACTCGACCCCGCGGGCTTCGTGCGCGCGACGCTCGAGAGCTACCCGGCCGCCGACGGCACCGCGATTCCCGCCTTCGTGCGCGTGCCTCCCGCGTGCGCGAACCTCGCGTGCCCCGTCGTCGTGCAATTTCACGGCGGGCCCGAAGGCCAAACGCGACCCGGCTTCAACCCCGGCGCCCAAGCGTTCATGGACGCGGGTTTCGTGCTCGTCGAGCCGAACGTTCGCGGCAGCGATGGCTACGGAAAAACCTGGCTCAGCGCCGACGACGGCCCCAAGCGATTGCAGGTCATCGGGGACATTCGCGACGCGGGCGTATGGGCCAAGAAGCGCTTTACCCAGGGCGGTACGGCGCCGATGGTTGGCGTCTATGGAGGGTCATACGGCGGCTACTCGGTGCTCATGGCCATGACGATGTTCGCAGGCACGTACGACTGCGGCGTCGACGTCGTGGGCATTTCGAACCTCGTGACCTTCCTCGAAAACACGGCGCCCTACCGCCGCGCGCTTCGCATCAGCGAGTACGGCGACCCGGTGAAAGATCGCGACGCGCTCGTCGAACTTTCCCCCACGACACACATCGCGAAGGCGACCGCTCCGCTCCTCGTGCTTCAAGGTGCCACCGACCCGCGCGTACCCGTCGGCGAGGCCATTCAAATCCACGAGGCCTTCTCAAGCCGCGGAATTCCCTCGGACTTGATGATCTTTCCGGACGAAGGCCACGGCGCACAGAAGAAGGAAAACCGCGTGAAGATGATCGGTCACGCGCTCGCCTTCTTTGAGAAGCACTTGAAGAGCGCCAAGTAGAGCGGCCAGGCGAGTGCCAAGGCGAGTGATAGGCGCGCGCTACTTGCCCTTCGCGGGCGGCTCCGCGGTCTTAAAGCGAAACGCCCGCGGCAACTCCGTACGCGCAAGGGCCACAAGTCGACCTTCCCCTTCGTCGTCGCCGGCGCGATGCGTGAGCTTTGCAGAGGCTCCGATGCCGCGATCGGCGAGGACTGCTTCGTCGCACCCAAGAAGCTGCAACGCCTTCGCCATAAGCTGCAAATCGCCTTGCGGATCGCGCACGGCGACGACGCGGCGTTCCTTCGTGATCCCGATGACGAGCTTGGCGCCTGCGCGGAATTTCTTCGCGTCCACGAGCTTGCCGCCGTGCAGAACGCGAAGGAGTTCGACCGCGTCCGCGTCGCGAAGCGTCGTGGGGTCGTCGATGATGCGAAGGGACTCTCCGGGCTCTGCGATGAGCCACGCACTGTCTTCGATCTCGCGTTGTCGCGGACGGGTGATGTGGCCGCCGGTGATGAGTCCGAAGGCACGATCGTCTGCGAGCACACCGATACGGATGCTCGCGAGCGAACGCGCATGCGCACCGTCGTCGAGATCGCGGGCCGGTTCGACGCCTGTGCCACTGGCGAGTTCCTTCGTTCCCGCACGCACGCGCCACTCGGTGCGGTCACCGTCGAGTGAGGTGATGTCGAGGCGCGCAAGGTTCAAGTCTCCGAGCAAGAGACCGTCGAGCTTGGCGTCCCACACCGCAGGCACGAACACGGGCGACGGCTGCGGACCTGGCGCTTTCGACCAGGCAAAACCCTCGGGTGCGGGCGGCAGACCACTGCGCACGAGCAGGTAGAAGAAGTCTTTCGGCGATCCGTTTACGTAGCGGTCAGGCTGAATCGTCATCGTTGGCGAGAGCAGCTCCGCCTTGAGCTTTCGTGGCTTGACCGACTCGACGTTCGTGAACGCGAAGCCCGTGTGATGCGGGTTCATGTCGAGGTGCATCGCGTGACGACAGCCCGCGGCACGAAGCGCCTTCGCGAGCGTGGTCCCGTTGAGGTCATCGCCCCACCCGTAAATGAGATGACCCGAGGCATGCACGCACACCGCCGAACGCTCCGTTTGCACGCTCGTTCCCGGCAGCGTGTAACCCCATTGGAAGCGCTTCGTGGGGTTCACGAGATCGCCGTCCACCAGCGGATCGAGGTTCTGCCGGAACGAGGAAACGGAAAGCGGCTGGTCGCACAAGTGACCCATCGCGGGCTCGCAGCCGGTGACCGGAAGCGACTCGATGTCCTTCACGCTCGGCCAGAAACCCATCGCCACGCGACCGTCGGTCAGCACCGCCAAACTCGCCGCGCGAGGCTGCGGCGGCAGAAGCACGCGCTTGTCGACCATCATGCCGTAGAAGCCGTGCTCGGTCTTGAACGCCCCGTTGAACGTGGCCCGCACACGGGGAAATACCTTGGGATCACGCGGTATGCGACCGCTCCCGTGCGCGCCCGCGAGAGGCTTCGGATCTTCGGCCCCCGCCTCCATCGCCAAGTCGAGTTGGCGCATGTCGATGGAGACAAGAAGCACCTTCACATCGGGACGCTCCGCATCGGGACGCACGAACGATTTTGCGAATGCCGATGGCGCGCCCTCGGTGATGCGCGGCAACCACGTCGGCGAAGCATCGACCCAAACGCCTTCGCCCGGTTCCGCATCGTTCAGGATCGGTCGAAAAGCGGGCGGCGGAAACGAACCGTCGTCGAGCTTGTCAACGAGTTCGCTCGGCGGCACGACGCGCGGAGGCTTCACCGCCACGGGAGCATCCGCGTTGTCGACCTCGGTACCTTTTTTGACGCCGCGCACCGCGTAGCCCGCTTGACGGAGCGAGTCGCGTGCAGCGAACGCGTGTTCTTCAAGCCACGCAATGGGCGCGGGGCCGATCCATGGAATCGATCGCACCGTGTCGACGGCCCAGTGAATGAAGCGCTTCGGCAGATGCCGTCCAGGCTGGCGCGACACGCCTGCGATCGCATCGGTCACCTCGCCCATGGAGAGCGGCACGCGGTATCGCTCAAGGCCCGTATCGAGGGCCGCTTGAATCACAAGGCTCCGAGACGAGTCCGCGTCGCCCTCAAGCTCAAGCCCCACGGCGTGCGCCGCGCGATCAAGCGTGACGTCGACACGCCCAACCCCGGCGCGCGTGCCGAACTCTTGCAGATTGGTGATGGACGCTTGCATGCATTCTACAAGTCCATCGCACTCGTTCTGCATCCCCTCGCCATCGAGGTCGAGGAGCGTGACCGCCTGTTCTTGATCGTAAGCGCGTGTCGCAAAAGCTGCAAAATGTCCTCGCGCGACGAGCGCATGGTCGTCGCCGAGCGGAGTGTCCGTGATGTCGACCGCCTGCGCGATGGTCATGAGTCCGAACGGCCCGAGACGAACGCGCGCGCGCCACACGTCACGGGGCTCCGCCGCCGCGACCCGCGCCAAGTAGAGAAGCGAGCGGCCCGTGAAGAAGTCTCCGAGCACCCCGGACGACGGCTCCCATCGAAGCGACGAGGCCTCGACGACCGCGCCGGTTTCGTCTTCGAGCGCCGCCGCGAGACGCTTCACGTCTCCGACGCGGCGAAGCGTCACGACGAGCGACAACACGCCGACACCAGCCGCACCGAGGCAAACCCGCTTCCAGGGAACCCGGGCCACAAAGGCACGCAGGCGCGATCGCTTGGGTGCCGAGTCACTCGACGTCACGACCGCCGGGCTACGAGAAAGCCCGATGAAGGTCAACGTTTCGACAT
>CAIQDA010000191.1 GCA_903870415.1 uncultured delta proteobacterium | reverse complement strand
GAGGAGCACCGCGGTGCGCAGCGTGTCGTGCGCGTCGTCCGCACCCACGTGGTAGCCGTCTTGGCCATCGGCGCGACGCGCAACGAGGGCCTGACCTTCGGTCGTCGCGTACGGCATGTCGAAGTAACCGACCGTTCCGTTGAAGCCCGAGGCCACGCCGAGAAACGCGGGCTTGCGAAACAATTGTGTGAGGAATTCTGCAGCGTTTTCCGTGCCGCCGTTGCCCGTGCGGTGGTCCATGATGACGCCGCCCGCGTTCTGGCGAAGCGTGTCCATCGGGGCCGCATACGGATTCTGCGCCGGGTCCTCGAGCATCACGTCGTCCCACACCATCGTGTAGAAGCTCTCGCCAACGCCGTTCTCTTTGATGAGGCCCACCGAGATGCCGCCGTCGGCTTGCGAAGGGTTGTGCGTCACCGGGTCCGGGCCGCCGCTCGCGAGGTGGTAGAATGGACGATGATCGCATGTAGGATACACGCTTGGTTCGACCTTCGGAAGGTCGGATATTTTCAGGCGTTCGAGTGGTCCGCACGTGCCCGTCGTTGCGTCGCAACGAATGACCGTGAGCTCCTTGGCCCAGCGGCGCACGAGAAAGCGAAAGCGTTCCATGGTCTCCGCATGACCGGCCGGATCGTTCGCGCGCCACGCGCTCCAGTAAAGATCGTCGAAGCTCTCGGCCCACTCGATCGGATGACGGCCATCGACGGCGACGATGCGATCGCCGACCTTGAGGCCCGAGCCTCCTTCGGGGCCGACTTGCGTGATGAGCACGTCGGGGAGCCCGCTCGTCGAAGGGGCCGTGGCGCGCGAGGTGTCGGCGTCGCCTTCGTCCACGCAAATGGGGAACGCTCCGCGGCCCGCAACGTCAACCGCTCCGCTTATCTGCGTGTGCCAATCGTGAAGCCGATGGATCGCCGTGGCGAAGCTATTCCAGTAGCCCCAGCCGCTCTTCGCAGTCTTCATCGTCGCGATGGACGCGAGCGCGTTCGGCAGCGTATTCGCTCGTGTGAAGCGACCGCCGAAGAACGCCTTCATGCGCCAACCGAGGTAGCTCGCAAGCTGCGCGCGATCGCTCTCGCGCGGGAACATCGGCACGCCTTCGTCGCCGTTGTGGCAGTAACCCGCGGCGCAGAATTCGCCCTCCGTGCACACGCCGGCCCCGCGACCTTCGCACACGAGCGCCTCGTGGAATGAACCGTCTTCGATGAGCTCGAGCGCGTCGACGTCGGCCCCGGACGCGTACATCGAGAGCGCCACGGCGGGTTTGCGCGTGCCGTCGACGGAGAAGGTCGAGGTCGATACTTCGTACCAACCGTCGCTCGTGACACGGCCCGTTGGAAAGAAGCGCGCCGCGTGGCTTGGCGACCCGCTGTCCGCGTAGTCGACGGAGAGGTCGGCGATGACGCGGTTATTCCGAACCCACATCGCCGCGCGGTAACGGGCTTTTGCCGCAGGCAATTTCACAGGGAAATCGATCATCGAGAAGCCCGCCGACTTCACCGTGGCGTAGCCCCCGCCCTGAAGCGCTGTGGCGTCTTGCTTGTAGATTACACCTGTTTGCTCGGTGCCGCTGTCGAAGTCCACGGAGACCACCGCTCGGCTGTCGAACGCGAGCATGCCGCGTGCGTCGAAGGTGGCGGCCGAGGCCGCGAGCGGGGTGAGCGTGGCGAGGACGCCGAAGATCGCGAACGTACGGAGAGGTCGCATGGAGCGCGCTTGTGGCACGGGTCGGGCGACGTCAAGCGTGAACCCGTTGGTGTTTTCCGTGCATTGCACGCTCGGCCGAAGTTTGCAGCCGCGCCACGGTTCTCACACTGCCCGCAACGCGCCTCAACCGCTGGAAAGCGACGGCGCACGACCCGCGATGACCGCAACGCGATCGGCCTCGCTCCACGACGAAAACGGCATCACCGACAGTCGCGAGTTCGCAAAGCGCGCGTCCGTCGACACCTCCGCTCCGGCCCAATCGGGCATTGAAAACGCAGCGCCCTCCGACGACAGCTCGATTTCGGCGACGACGAGCCCCTGGTTTTCGCCAAAGAATTCATCGAGCTCCCACGCGCTTCCGCCCACGTCGATGACCCGGCGCACCTTGTCGATGACGATGCCCTGCGCGAGCTCGTCGAGCATTGTATGTGCATCTTGCACGGGTATTTCGTACTCGAACTCAAGGCGCGCGAGCTTCTGCTCACCCTTGGGTTCGCCCTTGATGGTGAGGAACGCGCGCTCGCCCGCCACGCGTAGGCGAACAGTGCGGCCCGGTTCCGCCGAGAGGTACCCCTGGCGAAAACGGGTGCCCGGCAGGCTCTCCCAAGAACGGCCCATGACGAGGAATTTTCGCTCGATTTCGATTCCCATGGCGCGCTCGGCTGGACTCGAACCAGCGACCCGCGGCTTAGAAGGCCGCTGCTCTATCCAACTGAGCTACGAGCGCAGAGGCCCCCCGCTTAGCGGAAGAGCGGCCCGCGTGCAGCAGCGAGCCACGCCGAACCCGAAACGCGAACGGCCCGCGCGCCCCTCCATACGAGCGATGCGGGCCTGGCGGACGAGCCGCGTCGCCGCGTTAACGGCCGATGGACAGGAACGGAACCCAGCCGTTGCTGTCGCCGGGAAATCCATCGCCGCTCGTGAATCCGTAGATGAGGTTCGACTTCGCGGTGATTCCGTCCACCGTAAACGGGAAGGCTGGAAATTCGCGGCGCGGATGCGTCGTGACCAGGGGATTTGAGAACAAGACCGCCACGACGTAGTCCTTGTTCGGCTGCGGCGTGAAGTCGATGGGCAAGCGGTAGCGCTTGAGCTTGCCCTCACCGTGCACCGGAGTGCCCATGGCCAATTTGGCCTGAGTCCCTGCGTCCCACACTTCGGCGGTCATCGTGTCGGCTGCGGCAAGGTTCGCGCGCATGCCAATCTCGCTGACCGCGTCACCGGTGGAGAACGACACGGTCAAGCCTCGCACCGCATAGAACTCTGGATCGCCCGGGGTTACGAGCGTGCCCGTGGTCGGCGTGAGGTCCGTGGTGGTCGTGGGGCCCGCGGCTCCCGTTGCGCCCGTTGGACCGGCGGCGCCCGTAGCTCCGGTCGCACCCGCCACGCCCGTTGCACCCGTCGCGCCTGACGCACCTGTCGAACCCGTCGCGCCTGTTGCGCCTGCTGCGCCTGTTGCGCCACTCGCTCCGGTCACTCCGAGGCTGACCCACGACCCTTGCGAGCAGATCGCGAACTGCTTTTCCGCCGTAACGAACGACACTTCGGACTCGTGCGCCGCGTCACAAACCCCGCGCGTCGCGAGGCTCGCGTACGTCACGACGCCTGTCGTGGTCGTCGTGTTCGTGTCGCCGCCGCAACCTGAAAGGGCCGTGGCCACCACCGATACCGCGCCAAACCATCCCAATGCCGTGTTCATTCGTTTTCGTCTTTCGCTCAAGTTCCAATGAAAAGTCCCATGGCTCCTCCCCCATTTCAAGGGCGTGCAAGCCCGATTGACTTCGATTCGTTCGCGCGTTCTTTCGGTCAGCATTGGCGGTTGCACCCGCGGAGCCGTGCTCTCGTGACTCCGCGCCTCGGCTCGCATGACCGGCAACGGAAATTCGCGCTTGTGCGCTCGACGTTGGCAACGCTTTCGCGGGCTGCTAGCGCTCCGCAATCTCGGGGGCGCTTTGCCCTTTACCCTCAGCCCAAGCCCGGCGCCGCCGTGGCATGGCCTCTCTGGATTCTCCAATGGCCCGATACCGCTTTACGTCCGAGTCCGTCACCGAAGGACATCCCGACAAGATCTGCGACAACATCTCCGACGCGGTCCTCGACGCGATTCTCGCGCAAGACCCTCGGGCACGTGTCGCCTGCGAATGCCTAGCAAAAACCGGCATGATCGTCGTCGCCGGTGAGATCACGACCACGGCACGCATCGACGTACCGACCATCGTTCGCGAGACCGTGCGCAGCATCGGCTACGACCACTCGGACCTCGGGTTCGACGCGAACACCTGCGCGGTTTTGACGGCCGTCGAGCAGCAGTCGCCGGACATCGCCATGGGCGTGGACGAGGGAGACGCGAAAGAACAAGGCGCGGGCGACCAGGGCCTCATGTTCGGGTACGCGACGACGGAGACGCCGGAGCTCATGCCCGCGCCCATCCAATATGCGCACCGCCTCGCGCAGCAGCTCACCGCCGTGCGCAAGTCGAAGGAGCTCCCGTTCCTTCGCCCCGACGGAAAGACGCAAGTCACGCTCGAGTACGAGAACGACAAGCCCGTCCGCATCGACGCGATCGTTGTATCTTCCCAGCATTCGGAAGACGTCTCGATGGAGACTCTTCGCGAGGCGATCATCGACGCCGTCGTGAAGAAGGTCATTCCGGCGCACCTCGTCGACGCGCAGACGAAGTTCCACATCAACCCCACGGGGCGCTTCGTTATCGGCGGCCCCATGGGCGACTGTGGCCTCACGGGCCGCAAGATCATCGTCGACAGCTACGGCGGCATGGGTCGTCACGGCGGCGGCGCATTCTCCGGCAAAGACCCTTCGAAGGTGGACCGCAGCGCTTGCTACTACGCGCGCTTCATCGCCAAGAACGTCGTCGCCGCGGGCTTCGCACAGCGATGCGAGGTGCAAATCGCTTACGCGATCGGCGTCGCACGTCCTGTCGGCGTTCACGTGAACTCCTTCGGCACGGGCACGGTCTCGGACGAGCGCCTGGAAGAAGCCATCATGCGCAACTTCGACATGCGCCCGAAGGCCCTCATCGAAGAGCTTCAGCTCCTCGCTCCCATCTACAAGCCGACCGCCGCCTACGGTCACTTCGGTCGCCCGGAGTTCCCCTGGGAAAAAACCAGCAAGGTCGACGCGCTCAAGGCGTCGCTCAGCTGACCAAGCGAGCGTCGCGGCTCAAGCTACCGCGCGCTATTCCGTTAAAAAGGGCGGCCTCCGGGTCGCCTTTTTTTGCGCGTATGATCGTGCACAAAACCGCTAAAATAGGGCCGCTTGGTCCTTGCGGACGGCCGCATTATGGTTAGAAGTAACGAATCCGCTTCGGTCCAAGTCGTTGGATCAAGCGTTTTTTTTTCGGAGTGCGCGATGCCGATCAGCGATGACACCTTTCGAAGGTTCCAAGAAGCGGTGGCCAACTACCTGCTGGACCTCGACGCACGCCTGACCGAAGTGGAAAGCAAGTCGCGCGTGACCGCTCCGAGGGAAACGAAAGAGCTCCGCGCGGCCCTCCAATTGGCGAGCGGAGACATTGGGGCGCTGAAGCTGGCCTCGGACGCGACAAATTCGGCGGTGCGCGCCGTGAAGGACGGCTTCGAACATGCGGTGACAGGCAACGCCGCCCTGAAAACGCTGATCGACCGTGAGTCTCTCGCCCTTGGAGCGGTCGGAGACAAGCTAGACAAGTTGCAGGCATCTTTTAACCGCTCACAAAAGGATGAGCTGTTTCTTTCGAATATTGCCTACGGCTACGCGCTGATGGCGATGCAATGGAAGATATCGCGCGAGCATGTGCGCGCCGTTGTCGCCGTCCCAACGACGGCGCAATTTCTCATTGCTATTAGCGCCAAAAGCCTTGGCTTTGCACTTAAAGTTGGCCTGTCCATGGCCACCGGGGGTCTCGGAACCGCGTTCTTCAACGCGTTCGCGGAACCGCTCGCCGAAATGATGAAAGAGATGCCCGGGATGGCGGCGTCGTTTGGGTCAAGCGAAGGCTACAACGACATCGCAAAGGACGTCGCGAAAGACGCGTTCATGCCTGCGGTCGGAAGCGCCTTTGACCAAACGACAGGCCGCGCGACCGAGAGCATTCAGGGCGGGTTCGGGCGCGTGCTCGATCCGGGGGGCGCCGCGGCCGAGGCGGCGGACGCCCTCGTCGATCCCTACGAATTCTTTCTCGAATGCGAAACGAAGTTGCGTTTGACTGCGGTGCAACTCGCCAACGCGCGAACCCTGGACGCGGACAATGCTGCTCACCGCGCCGGACTCACGAGCGGGTTCGGCACGGCGAAGGACGGCATGAGCCTTGACGCCCTTGCCGGGGACCCGTTCTGGGGCTTTCTATTTGTGCCGATGAGCGCTGCGGAATCCGCCGAGCGATGGGAAGTCGTGACCTCGGTCCTTGGTGCCCAAATGCGGCGCATGGCCTGGCGAATGTATTGCCGCTCGCAATGGAGCAACGCGACCTTCGATTACACGGTTAAGCCGAAGTCCAGTTTTTCGGAAGCCGCGGAACCCGCCGGCTTTCAGCCCCTCGCCCCGCCCGCCGCGGTGTGGAGCAACGCAAGCTGGAAAGACGTTGGGAACGCCGCTGATCTTCACTACAAGGCCTGGGACTCAAACAAGGGGTGGCCCGCACATTGGGGCGAAATCTGCGCGGACTTCCGCGGCCCGGAGCACATACCGGGTCACCGGCTCAACTCGACGCCAGAGGCCGTGCGCCTCGCGACCCTCGCCCAGGCTCGCATGACGTGGATTTCGCAAGCGGTGGTCCAATGCTGCCAAGTGAAGATCGACTTGTCCGTGGTGAAGAGCATCACCATCGACCTTGAGATGAACGTGTCGTTTAGCGACGGCAGCGGCGCGGTTGACGAAGCCACCAAGAGCTCACTCGTTGGCCTCCAGTTCGCGGCGTCGCCCAAAGAGCTGCTCTTTCCGGTGGACAAGGCCGCGCTCGAGTCGACGTACAAAGCGATTTCGGCGGCCGGCGTCGAGCGAGTCGGCATCGCGGAAGTGCGTTTTGGCAAGTCCAAAAAAGGCACGCTTGGGGTCGGAACCGTCACCGGGAAGAAGGGAATTCTCTCGGCGCCGAACAGCGAAACCGATCCGCTTCGCCCCGCGCTTCCAGGAAGTTTGCGCGCCTCGATCACCCTGACCTCGTCGAGCCTCACGTCGCGAAGTGCCTACGTTTACCTGATCAAAGGTGCGGTCGCCCGCGACGCGGACGGGAAGCCGACCGGCGCCGCTCCCGCCATCCAGCTCATTGGCGACACGGCGTTTCGCAGCTCGCACTCGCACACGCTCAACATCGACCTGCCGACGAGCGGCCCAGGAACCTACTGCATCACCTTGGACGGCCGGCGCCCGCTCCGCGGCTCCGAACGCAAGTTCTTTTCCGAAGCGACTTGGTACTTCGACATTCTCGCGTGAGCCGGCGTTAGCGGCCTCTCTCCCCCAGAGGCATCCTTCGACGAAAAATCGCCCTGACCAACCGTCAAGGCGATTGCGGAGAGGGTGCTTCCTGGGTTCGGATGATCCGCATGAGGATTGGATCTGTCGCTCTTTGCGTGTGCTCCGCGGCTTTTGCGCTCGCGTGGACCCCGGCGTGCTCGAGCAACGTTTCGACCGCCGCCCCCGGAGCGACCGACGCGGGCGTCTCCGTCGACGCAGGCGATGCGGTCCCGCAAATTGCCGCACCGACGACCGATCACGCGACCTGGGACGTCGCGGCGAACGGACCGTTTCACGTGGGCTATCGCACGGTGCAAACGAGCTACACGACCCCAAACGGCGTCACGCGCTCGTTCGACGTGAACATTTGGTACCCGACCCTCGACGACGACGGCACGACCGCGAAGTACGACGACATCTTTTACGACAACGCGACGTACGTCGATGCGTCGCTGGCCGCGAGTGTGTACGCAGGCGGAAAATACCCTGTCCAAATCTACTCGCACGGCGATCGCGGGTACCCGGACAACTCCGCGTTTCTCATGCGCCACTTCGCGTCGCACGGTTGGATAGCGGTCGCGCCGCGCCACATCGGCAACACGCTCAACGACACGCCGACGTCGAAACCCGAAGAGATTTACTACCTTCGCGGCCTCGACATCAAAGCCTCGCTCGACCTTCTCGAAAAGCTTCCGAGCAGCGACGTGCTCGCAGGAAAAACGGACACGACCCGCGTCGTCATGACGGGGCATAGTTTCGGGTCACACAGCGTATGGACAGTGGCTGGGGCCCCCTTCGACGTCGATGGTCTCACCGCGAAGTGCAAGCCTGCGACGGGCACGCCGACGATGGCCCCATGCACCGACGCGGACCTCGCGGCGTTTGGCGCAGGTGTTCACGACGCACGCGTCATCTCGGGCTTCACGATGGCGGGCACGCTTCGCCCCGACTGGACCGGCGCTCACGGCGAGAATGGCGTGCATATTCCCATGTTTTTCATGAGCGGCACGGACGACCAAATTGGACAGTCCGCGTTCTACGACTCGATCGCGCCGTTTCCGTTCACGTGGGTCGACGTCCAAGGCGCGTGCCATCTCTTCTTCTCGACGGGCAAGTGCAACAACATCGCCGACGCGAAGCAGGTGCCCATCGTCGGCTCCTTCGCGATGGCCTTCGCCCGAAAGACCCTCATGAACGACTCGACGCAAGACGTCTCCGACACGCTCGCAGGCCGCAAGAACGATCCGGCCGTTGTCACCTTCCAGGTTCGCTGAGGTCCCATGAAAACCATCACTTCACGCATGCGCACGGGCTTGGCCCTCGGCACGGCCATCGTGCTCGGCGCACTCGCCGCTTGCTCGCAAGGCAACGGCACGTCCACCCCCGCCGCCCTCGGTACGCCCGAGGGTACGCCACGCGATCCGTCGGGGCCCTTCGCCCCCGCGCCGTCGCACCTGCGCCGCCTCACCGAGTCGCAGTTTCAACATGCGCTCTTCGACATCTTCGGTGACGACGTGAGCATCGGCCTCGCGCCGGACCCGGACGTGATCGTGGAAGGCGCAGCATCGGTCGGCTCGAGCGTCTCCGCGCTCTCACCGCGCGGCGTCGAGAACCTCGAAGCGATCGCCTACGACATCGGCAAGCAGCTCACGAGCAGCGACGCCGTGAAGGCGCGCTTTGCCAGCTGCCTCACGGGCTCCATAGACGAGGCTTGCCTTCGCTCCATCGCGACGAAGTACGGCCGTCGCGTGTGGCGTCGCGAGCTCTCCGCCGACGAGATCACCGCGCTCGTGACCACGGGCCTCAACGCGGGCACGATGCTCCAGTCGCCGGTGCAGGCCGTGCGCTTCCTCGTGGGCGCGATGCTTCAGCACCCCGAGTTCATGTACCGCAACGAGATCGGCTCGCCGATTCAGGGCAACGCCACGCAGCTGCGCTACTCGGACGCGGAGCTCGCCTCGCGCCTCGCGTTCTTCTTGTGGGACGGCCCGCCCGACGAGACGCTGCTCGACGCCGTGAAGAACGGCGAGTTCGCGCAGCCCGCCGGAGTTACCGCCCAGGTCGATCGCATGATCGCCGACGCGAAAGCCGCGCGCGGTCTCCGCGCCTTCACCGACGAGTGGCTTCACCTGCGAGGCCTCCAAGATCTGTCCAAAGACACGACGATCTACCGCTCCTTCAACACCGAGGTTGGCCCGGCCGCGCGCGAAGAAATCCTGCTCAACGTGAAGCGGATCGTGCTCGACAAGAAAGCCGACCTGCGCACGCTCATCACCGGTCGTGAGACCCACGTGAACCGCAAGCTCGCGTCGCTCTACGACGTCGCGGCGCCGTCGCAGACGGGCTTTGGCCTCGTCACCATGCCCGCCGACGTACCGCGCGTCGGCCTCCTCGGCACGATTGGCTTTCTCGGCGCCAACTCGCACCCGACCGGCTCCTCGCCCACCAAGCGCGGTATCTTCATTCGCGAGGCTCTTCTCTGCCAGAAGATCCCCCTGCCGCCCGCGAACGTGAACACGGCGATTCCCGAAGTGACCGGCGAGCGCAAGACCATGCGCGAGCGGTTGATCGCGCATCAAGAGGTCTCCTTCTGCGCGGGCTGCCACATCCCGATCGACGGCGTCGGTCTCGCGCTCGAGGCCTTCGACGGCGTCGGTGCCTTCCGCAAGACGGACAACGGCGCGACGCTCGACCTCTCCGGCGTGCTCGACGGCATCAACTTCACGGGGTCCGAGGAGCTCGCCGAGCTCGTCGCTCGCCACCCGGACTTTCCGCGCTGCGTCGCGCAAAACGCCCATCGCCTCGCCTTCGGCCACACGACGACCGAGAGCGAACAAGCAGACCTCGACGGCCTCACCACGAGCTTCGTCTCGAGCGGCCACCGCCTCGACCTGCTCCTTCGCACCATCGCCCTGAGCGACAGCTTCCGCATTGCCGCCACCCCCGCGGCGGGAGAGTGATCATGCCTCTGACCAAGCTCAATCGCCGCACCGTGCTTCGTGGCCTCGTTGGCGGTGCCGCCGTTTCCATCGCACTCCCGCCTCTCGAAGCGTTCGTGAACAGCTCCGGCACCGCGTACGCGGACGGCACGCCCTTCCCGAAGCGCTTTGGCATTTTCTTCTGGGGAAATGGCGTCATTCCAAGCCGATGGGCGCCGACGGGCGAGGGCGCGAACTGGCAGCTCTCTGAAGAGCTCACGCCGCTCGCCGCGCACAAGGCCGACATCAATGTGCTCACCGGCTTCAAGGTGAACGCGAAGAACGACCGTCCGCACGGCTCGGGTCCTGCGGGTTTGCTCACCGGCTCGGGCCTCGTGAACGACGTGTATGTCGGGCCAACGGTCGACCAGGTGCTTGCCCGCGAGCTCGGTGGCGACACGCGCTTTCGCTCGCTCGAGTTCGGCGTGCAGCGCTCCACTCGCAGCATTTCGTACGCAAGCCCGACGCAGATGAACCCCATCGAAACGTCGCCCGCGGCCCTCTTCAACCGCCTTTTCGGCGATGACTTCCGCGCACCCGGAGACAGCTCGGGCCCGGACCCGCGCCTCGCGCTTCGCAAGAGCGTGCTCGACGGCGTGATCGCGCAGACCACCGCACTCAAGGCGCGCCTCGGCGCAAGCGACAAGACGCGCCTCGATCAACACCTCGAAGGCGTGCGCTCCCTCGAACGTCAAATCGAACGCCTCCAATCATCGCCCGTGAACCTCGCGGCGTGCGCGCGCCCAGGGTCTCCGCTCCCGGACTACCCGGACATCGCGGGACGCCAGCAGCTCAGCGCCATCAGCCACGCGATGAGCGACCTCGTCGCCATGGCTCTCGCGTGCGACCAAACGCGCTTCTTCTTCGACATGTTCACGCAGCCGCTCACGGACATCCTCATCGGCACGTCGGCAGCAGGCCATCACCAGCTCACGCACGACGAGGCCGGCGACCAGCCGCAAGTCAACGGCATCCTCGTGACCATCATGCAGGAGTTTGCCTACCTTCTTGAGGCGCTCAAGCGCATCCCCGAGGGCAGCGGCACGCTCCTCGACAATTGCGTCATACTCGGTACGACCGATTGCGGTTTTGGTCGTACGCATCAGCTCACCGACTACCCGCTCATCGTTGCGGGCAAGGCCGGCGGCGCGCTCAAGACGGGTCTCCACGTCAAATCGACGACCGATGAAAACGCGAGCAAGCTCATGCTCACGATCGTCAACGCCATCGGCCTGCGCCGTGCCGACTACGGCCTCAACGAGGCGAAGACCACCGAACGCCTTCTCGCCATCGAGGCCACCTGATGATGCGCACGTCCAGCCTCTCATTGGCCGCCCTGGCCACCGCCGGCGCTCTCGTCTTCGGTTGCTCAAGCCCGTCGAGCACCGGAAGCACCTCGAGCGAGTCGAACACGCCTGTGAACGGAACCTGCGCGGGAGGTTCGTCGCAGACCACAATCGTCTCGAAGCTCGCGTTTGCGCGCCATAAGGACGGCGTGACAGCCGGCTTCGACGTCGACGGATTCGTCAGCGACGGCAACCAGACGCCCGAGCAAGAGACGAAGTCGTGCAGCCAAATGGACTTCGAGGACGCCGACGGCACGCAAGGCATCGACAACCAGCTCGCGCGCCTCATGCCGCTCCTCGACACGGTGACGTCCGCGGACGTGAACCTCATCATCAAGGGCGCGATCGAGAACGGGCAGCTACTGACCGCCATCACGCTGAGTGGCATCGACAACTTCGAGAACGACCCGTGCGTCGAGGTCATGTTTCAACCGGGCCTTGGTTCGCCAACGCTTGGCACCGACGGCGAACTCGATCCGAGCCAGACCTTCGAGGTCGACACGACAGGTCCGACCACCCACGCGGTCGGTGCCATCAAGAACGGCTACCTTGAGATCGGCCCCTTCGAGCTCAACCTCTTGGTCGTGGTCTTCGCCGAAAAGTTCAACCTCCACATCGAACGAGCGCGCGTGCGTGCGAAACTCGATCCGCTTGAGCGCGGCCGCATCGTCGGGTCGATCGGCGGAGGCGTCAAAATCCAAGACCTCTTCGACATCATCAAGGAGTTCGATCTCGGGCACACGGAGAAGGACGCTGCAGAGAACTTCATCAAGGGACTCGGCGACCTCGACTACGACACCGCGACGAAGGCGTGCACCGCGATGAGTGTCGGAGTGACCTTGAGCGGACGTCGCGCGTTCATCGTTCCCGCCGCTGAGAGACCCGATGCGGGCCTCGACGCAGGACCGACCGACGCAGGAGCCTCCGACGCGGAAGCCGATCCGGATGCGCCGAAGTCCGCCGACGAAACCAAGTGGGAAACCATTGTGAAGCCCATCGCCGATCGCAACTGTGGAACTTGCCACAGTGTCTCGGCCCCGGGCCGGATCGATCTCCGCAAGTATTCGACGTGGGTCGCGAACAAGTCGACCATCAAGCAGCGCGTGCTCGTTCAGCAAGACATGCCGCCAGTGACCATCAGCTTCAGCGCGCAGGACCGCTCCGCCATCGCAAGCTGGGTCGGCAACTGATCGAACAGCACGCACACGAGCGGCAACGCGCGCATGCGTGTAGTTTGCATATACAAGGCAAATACGAGAAAGGGCACGGCGCAAACCGTGCCCTTTTTGTTTTGCTGCGGAGCCACGCAGCAGGAAGCCCGCGAGGCGTTACTCGCGACGCGCGGCCTTGACGATCGGGAGATACTCCGCCTTCCACGCCTTCTGTTTGGCCACTTGGCGCGCGCCTTCGAGCGTGAGCGACGGGCGCTGACTCACGCCGTCCTTCTGCGCCTGGAGGATGACACGCGCGGCAACCTCAAGGCTAACGGCGCGAAGCTCGTCGACGGGGGGGTAGAGCGAAAGCGAGTCCCCGTGCTTCTCGGCAACGTAGTCCGCGAGCGCGTAGGAAGCCTCGAGCACCATGCCATCGGTGATCTCTTTGGCGTCCGCGAGAATCGATCCGAAGCCGAGGCCCGGAAAGATGAACGCGTTGTTGCCTTGACCGATAGGGATGGTCTTGCCGCCGTACTCCACCGACGGGAACGGGCTGCCTGTGGCAACCATGGCCTTGCCATCGGTCCACGCGATGACGTCGGCTGGATTCGCTTCGCAGATGCTCGTGGGGTTCGAGAGCGCGAAGACGACCGGCCGATCGGTGTTCTTGGCGACCGCCTTCACGACGGTCTCGTCGAAGGCTCCAGCCTGGCCCGAAAGCCCGACAATCGTCGTGATGCCCGCGTTCTCGATCGTCTCGAGGAGGTTCGGATTGGCTCCTGCAAACTTCCAATTCTCGAGGCGCCCGCGCTTCTGGGCGAAGGGCTTCTTGTAGTCCTCACACGGTCGGTCGTCGGTGAGCAGACCTTTCGAATCGAGGACGAAGATGCGTGCCGCCGCGTCCTCGGGGCTGAGCCCTTCGCGCTGGAGGCCCATCCACAACGCCCACGCCACACCAACCCCGCCAGCCCCGGCTCCGTACACGAGGATGCGCTCGTCTGTGTACTTCGTGCCTTTGCGGCGGCACGCCTCGAGCACGCCCGCGAGGGTGACCGCGCCTGTGCCTTGGATGTCGTCGTTGAAGCTCGGATGCACCTTGCGGTAGCGCTCGAGGACGGAGAACGCCGACTCCTTCGCCAGGTCTTCCCACTGGATGATCGCCTTCGGCCAACGCGCCTTCACGCCGGCGACGAAGCGATCGAAAAACGCGAGGTATTCCTCACCCTTCAACCGACGCTGGCGCACGCCAAGGTAGCCCGGGTCGTCGATCAGGTCCGTGCGCTCGGTGCCCACATCGAGGCTCACTGGCGCCGTGTGCATCGGACTGACGCCGCCGCCAGCCGTGTAGAGTGCAAGCTTTCCGATGCTGATGGCGAGGCCGCCGTAGCCCTGATCGCCGATGCCAAGAATGGCCGACGAGTCGGTCGCGACGATCATGCGAACGTCGTCCCAGGGGAAGTTCTGACAGACCTGCTCGGATCGATCGATGTTGTGGGGGCTGAACGAGAGCCCGCGCGGGAACTGGTAATTTTGCGAGAACTTCTGCACCGCTTCGCCGACCGTCGGCGTGTAGACGATGGGCAGGAACTCCTTCAGGTTGCGCTCGAGCAGCGCATAAAAGAGCACCTCGTGCCGCTCCTGGAGCGCGCGGAGAAACTGGTACTTGTCGAGGTCCGACGGCGCGCGACGAAACGAGGCGAGCGCGATGGCGACCTGATCGTCGAGCGTCGACACGTGCGGCGGAAGAAGCCCATCGATGCGAAGGTTCCGGCGCTCCTCCTGGGTGAAGGCAGTGCCTTTGTTCGTCATCGTAAGGCGAAGAAGCTCGATGCCGTCGACGTACACTTGAAGGAGCTCGCGCCCCGTAGCATCGCGGACGACATCAAAGAGCGGGCTCACACGTCGCATGCATTTCTCCTGGTTGGCACGGTGCAGCATGACGTGTTTACGCGCCGCGTCAACCTGAAAGCGGCAGAAAAGCTAGGCGTCGCGCACTTTTTTTTCGAGTGCTCGTCGGCTCGCAGCGCGCTCGATCGTTTGCCACAAAAAAACCCGGAGCCTTCAAAGGAAGGTTCCGGGCTTACTACGCCTACTCCGCGTCTATGGGCTAACCGCTATACGTCTTACGTCGCATTGATGTGAACGACGCCTTGACGACAGCAGCGCGCGGGCTGCGGCACGTTAGATATCGTAATACAGCGTAAACTCGTGCGGGGTTGGCCGCATGCGAATCGGGTTCAGTTCGCGCGTGCGCTTGTATTCGATCCACTCGTCGAGGGCGTCCTTCGTGAAGACGCCGCCGCGAAGCAGGTACTCGTGATCGTTCTCGAGAGCTTCCAGCGACTCTTCGAGGCTGCCCGGCATTTTCGGGACGGTCTTGAGCTCTTCTGGCGAGAGCGCGTAGATGTCCTTGTCGAGCGGGTCGCCCGGATTGATCTTGTTCTGGATGCCGTCGAGGCCGGCCATGAGCATCGCGGAGAAGGCGAGGTAGCCGTTGGCGGTCGGGTCGGGGAACCGGACCTCGATCCGCTTCGCCTTCGGGCTGGGGGAGTACATCGGGATCCGGATCGCGGCGCTGCGGTTGCGGCTGGAGTAGGCGAGGTTGACCGGGGCCTCGTATCCGGGGACGAGGCGGCGGTAGCTGTTGGTGGAGGGGTTCG
>CAIQDA010000190.1 GCA_903870415.1 uncultured delta proteobacterium | reverse complement strand
GTGAGAGCACCGCCTCCCTCCCTCCCTCCCTCCCTCCCTCCCTCCCTCCCTCCCTCCCTCCCTCTCTCTCTCTCTCTCCAGTGACCAGTGGCCAGGAGAAGCCCGCCGCGGCCACCCAGTCATGTCAGGTCGTCGTCACAAAAAGCTGTAAAAGAGCCCGTAAAATGCATTCGGCCACAGCGGCATGAAAGCTGCGAAGGGCCGAGCATGCCGAACCTTTTCGATGCGCTTCCGCCGGATCTCGAGCCGCGACGTGCGTCGAGTGACCTCGTGTCTCATCGCCTGTTCACGCGCCCTGCGAACGAAGCGCCGCCCGAAGCTGCCGCCCAATTCATTCGCCTCATGCGCCTGAAGACCGAGCTGCGACGTCTGCGCGTGCTCGGTTGTGAAGCCACGGCGCCGCAGGTGAAACTGCACCTTCGCGAAGACACGCCGCTCGACCCGGTCAAGCTGCGTACGCTCATCGTGAAGGGCGGCGGTTTATGGCGAGCGACCCCGGACATGCGCCTCGTGCGCGTGTTCAAAGAGCCCGGCGGCAATGGTCTCACGCGTGCCGAGCACATGCTCGCGGAGCTGGCGACCCTCGGCGTGTGACCCGGTAGAGGACGAAGCTCATTGTCCCGCGGGAACGTGTCCAAGCGTCATCCAAAACGCGACGCGCTGGCCCTCTCGTGCGAGGTCGAGCGCCGCGGCGAACGCTTTGCCCGTGTACGTCGGGTCTAGCGTGAGCCCCAGCGATTCGCCTGCTTTCATCGCCTCAAGGACGCGCGCGGATGCGGCGCCATAGCCCGGGTCGATGTAGGATGCATTCGTGTGAAGACGCGAGCGCACGAGGCGCGCCGTTCGCGAATCGACGACGCCGTTGGTGACCGCGCGAGCCAAAAGTATTTCGACGAGCAGCGGTGAACCAAAGGACGGATGACTCACGAGCACGCCCTCCACGCGTGGTCCTCGATCGCCGAGCGCACGCACGAGACCAAGCGCGACGCCGAGCGCCGTTCCGCCAGAGCCAAGCGGCAGAACGATGGCATCGAGGTCCGCGATGTTTGGATGCTCCGCGACGAGGTCGACGGTGGCGCGTGCATGAGCTTCGAGCGAAGCGACCGTGGACCCGCCGAGCGGAATGACGAAGGCCTCGCGACGAAGTGCGATGCGAAGGGCCGCCCACGCTGCAGGAATATCGCGTGCAGTCTGCACATGGTGGGCGTGAAGCCCCGCGCGAAGTCCTGCGGCAAGAACGGAGTCCGCGTGAAGACTCGGTGCCTGGGGCCAGAGGAGCGCGTGAACCTCGAATCCGGCTTGCGCGCCGAGCACCGCGGTGGCGAGAACATGGTGGCTCCCGTGCGCTCCACACGTGATCAGAACCCGTGCGCCCCGTGCCCGCGCGTCATCGAGAATTCCGCCGAGGAGCTTGCGCGCTTTGTTTCCGCCGAGGGTGGGCTCACAATCGCGGTCATCGATGAGAGCGATTGCGCCGTTAAAAACCTGGGAAAAGCACATCGTCGGCGTAGCGATCGCACTGGTCATCGGTTGTTCACGAAGTGGAAACACGGGAAACGTAAGGTTTCCCCGACTGTGACGCCGTGCGCAAAATGCGTTCATCGCGAAACAGTCCGGAAACAAAGCATCCGTTACCAACGTCGTCATCCCACGGAGAGACCCCATGAAAAAGGTCGAGGCGATCATCAAGCCGTTCAAGCTCGACGAAGTCAAAGATGCCCTTGCCGAAGTCGGCATTCAGGGCATGACGGTCACCGAAGTGAAGGGCTTCGGCCGCACCGGCGGCAAGAAGGAAGTCTACCGAGGCTCCGCGTACGTGGTCGACTTCGTCCCGAAGGTGAAGATCGAAATCGTCGTCGAGGACACGCAAGTTCACGACGTGCTCGACGCCATCGAGAAGGCCGCAAAAACGGGCCGTATCGGAGACGGGAAGATCTTTGTGTCGCCCATCGATGAGGCTGTGCGTATTCGTACAGGCGAGCGCGGCAAAGACGCGATCAGCTGATCGCGCGTTTCGTTTCGAGGGCCGCGTGCCCTCACGCTCAACACCACCGTTCGTAGCAAGCAATCGAAAGTAGAGAGGACGAGTCCATGACGCCGAAGGAAGCAGTCGAGCTTGGCAAGAAGCACAATGTTCAGTTCGTTGATCTGAAGTTCATCGACTTCCCCGGCGTGTGGCAGCACACGACGATTCCGGTGTGGCGCCTCACCGAGGAGCTCTTCGAGGAAGGCATCGGATTTGACGGCTCGTCGATCCGCGGCTGGCAGCCCATCAACGCCAGCGACATGCTCATGATCCCCGACGCGTCGACGGCCAAGATCGATCCGTTCTACGAGCGCCCCACGCTCACGCTCGTGTGCACGATTCACGACCCGATCACGAAGCAAGAGTACAGCCGCGACCCGCGCTACATCGCGAAGAAGGCCGAGGCGTACCTCAAGCAAACGGGCATCGGCGACACGTGCTTCATGGGCCCCGAGGCCGAGTTCTTCGTGTTCGACGACGTGCGCTTCGATCACTCGCAAGCGAACGCGGGCTTCTACTTTCTCGATTCCAACGAAGGCATTTGGAACCAGGGAAAGCCCGGCACCGAAGGCAAGCCGAACCTCGGCTACAAGATTCGCCACAAGGAAGGTTACTTCCCTGTGCAGCCGACCGACCAGCTCGCCAACCTCCGCATGGACATGATGGCCATGCTCCAGGACACCGGCGTGACGGTTGAAGTCGGCCACCACGAAGTCGCCACCGGCGGCCAGTGCGAGATCGGCTGCCAGTTCGACACGCTCTTGAAGTCGGCCGACAACCTCGGTTGGTACAAGTACGTCGTGCGCAACGTCGCAGCGAAGGCCGGCAAGTCCGTGACCTTCATGCCGAAGCCCCTCTTCGGCGACAACGGCAGCGGCATGCACGTGCACCAATCGCTGTGGAAGGGCGGCCAGCCCCTCTTTGGCGGCGACGGCTACGCGGGCCTCTCCGAGCTCGCGCTCTATTACATCGGCGGCATCATCAAGCACGCGAAGTCCCTCGCCGCGCTCACGAACCCCACGACGAACAGCTACCGCCGTCTCGTGCCGGGCTTCGAGGCTCCTGTGAACCTCGCGTACTCGCACCGCAACCGATCGGCCTCGTGCCGCATTCCAATCTCGGGCCCGTCGCCGAAGGCGAAGCGCGT
>CAIQDA010000189.1 GCA_903870415.1 uncultured delta proteobacterium | reverse complement strand
TGTTGAACGCTTGGCAGCGTTTTCCGGGTCGAACGAGCTGCGCAAGGGCCGCGAGCGTGTTCGCGGCGACCTTGTTGTGCGCCGGCCGCGCCCCGGCCATCGCATAGATCTCCCCCGCGACATACTCGTGGCGGGTTGGGCTCGTCTCCTCGAGGCGCAGGTATTCTTCCGCCGTCCAGTGCATGTTGCGCGCGAGCATGTGCGCAGCATAGCCTGTCCCCCCCTTCAGGCCAGTGCGCCGTGACGCTCGCGCCGTCGATGATGCGGGTTCGAAGCGCATCATCGACGGAGAGCGAGAATCGGGCCGCGCGCGAGGGTTTTGCCTCGTGAGCGAGCATGAGCGCGGGCGGTGCTAGAACGTCCGGATGGGGTGAACCTCGGCGGAGCTCGCCTTGCCGAGGGCGCTGTTCACCAAAACTGCGGAGTCGATTTTTACTGTGCTTGCGGTGGAGTTAAAATCGCTGGTCTGCGTAGAGGTCCACCAAGTTGTGCTCGACCACGTGACAGGTTTGATTTCCGTCGATACGTTTTTGTATTGGAAAAGAAGATTGTTTGCGATAAATACCTCAAGCTCGCTCGGCAGATACCAGTCCGAGAAGCCGCCGCCTCGGTAGGCGTTGGCCGCAAAGCCTGCGCCGCTCGTGCAGCCGATGGCGATCATCGCGGCGGTGTTGGGCGCTCCAGTGCCCACGTTCGTACCCACAGCGCCCGTAACCTTATTCAGTTTCTGGCACCATGCCATGCTCCCAAGGTTGGGGCCGATTTCAAGGAACGTGCAGGTCGACGACAGCGTGGGGCCGCACGCGAACGAGTTGTTTTTATAGAGCTTGCCTCCGCCTGGCCCCAGGTCCCTGTTCGCGCAGGTGGTGCCAATGGTGTGAATGGCGGCTGGGGTTGCGGTGCTGCTGTAGGGACCGGTGGACGAGACGGTGCCGGTTGTGGTGATGGCCGCCACGCGGAACGAGTAGGTGTTGCCGCCGGTCAGCCCGAGCGCCGCGCAATTCGCCGCGGTCGAGGTTTGCGGGCAGTTGGCGACGTTCGTCCACGGACCGGCGGTCGTTGTGGCCTGCTGAGCGGAGTAGCCGGTGAGCGTCGTGCCCGTGGGCATGGTCGGCGCGGCCCACGTCAGCCACGCGGACGTGCAGCCCGCCGTAGCGACGAAAGTCGTCGGCGCGAGCACGCTCGTTACGGCGTTGTCTGGCGCCTCGCCCGCATCTGCGGAATCCTGCGCGGTGGAGTCGGCTTGCGACGAGGAGCAAGCGGCCAAGAGGCAGCTCGCGAGTGGGAGCGCGAAGAACCAGGAGCGAAGCATGGGGGCTAACCTTTCGGAGGGCGGAGAATCCTACGTACCCGCCACCCCGCAGCCGGACAAAGGAAAAGTCATGGATGAGCTGGAAAAATCCTGGCTGAGCTAGCTTTTGGCGTCGCAGCTCCGATGGTTTCGCGCGCAGGCAACGGCGTGCACTCCGCACCGAATCGGCTCTGCGTCGAGCACGGGGTTCCGCTCCTTTGGGCTCTTCGCTTGAACGCTCAGCGCTGAGCTTGCAGCAGCTGCATGATGCGACCTTGGGAGAAGTTCTGCACCTTGTCATCGCCGAGCTTGACCCACTCCGCGAGCTGCATCGCTTCTTCGCGCTTGCCCCACTCGTAGAGGAACTGACACAGCACGAGGAACGCCGCGTTGCCGCAGTTCATGTACTCGACGTGGTTCCGCTCGGCGGAGGCCTCTTTATAATTCTTCTCGAGCTCGGCCGGCTTGAAGCTGTAGTGCGCTTCGACCTCGATGTTGGGGCTCAAAGTCTTGGTGCCGACGAGCACGCCGAGATAGTCGTTGAACGCGACGACCTTCTCCTTGTCCACCTCGACCTCGAGCATGTACGAGGTCGAGTCCTCGAACATCGCGGCATCGGCGCGCCAGCCGCCGGACACGTCGATCTTGTAACCGAGGCCGCGCAGGTACTGCTGATAGACGACCTCGGAGAAGCTCTCCGGATCCCAGCCGGCCACGTTGGCCACTTCGCCGTTGTTGCGCGCGAAGATCGCGGTGTGCCCGTTGGACACGTACCCCAGCGCGTTCATCGCCGACCGCGGCGCGTTCCAGAGAATGCCGGCGAAGCGCTCTACGCTCGACCACACGCTGCGCGAACTCGACACACCGACGATGCCAACGGTATAGTGACCGCCCTTGGTGCTTGCTGCTGCCTGTTTAAAGTCGACGGCCATGGTGTACCTGCTCAAACGCTACCGTCGGTCGGACTCGGACTCGGACTCGAACTCTTACTCCGTATACGTGATACTTGCACCCGTCGAACGCGTTTTCGACCACGCCGAGCTCGCTCTCGCGGCCCGGTTTGTCCGCCGGTCCGCGCAGGTTTTGCGGAGCGCGTGGGCGCAAAGGCGTCGTCCCTCGCCGAAACGCGAACACAAGCTGCCGCTGCGGTCCTCGCGGTGGACCCCGCGCCTCCCATTCGCTCACGGGCTCCCCTCGCCTGCGTCGCTCGTCTCGGATGAGCCGCTTGAAGGCAGCTGCCCCCGTCGCAATCTCCAGGAGGCACCACTTGCCTGCAACAGTGCACGCACACGAGCACCTTCACGGCGAACTCCCGGTTCGACCAAGCCCCGAAGACGGAAACTCTCTCGATGGGCGCGCCATAAGTCACATAGGACGGACATATAGAACCAAAACGCCGCGTTTGCGCTGCAACTAAAACGAACGCGATATGTGACGGAGCGGGATTTTCCAACGTTCCCCACGGCGGCGCACGGAGTCCGTACTTTACAACGCCTCG